>NZ_JBSHGZ010000017.1:159592-205722 GCF_053618075.1 Embleya sp. NPDC055664 | reverse complement strand
GAGCGGGGGCGGCGCGGAGCGGGGGCGGCGCGGAGCGGGGGCGGCGCGGAGCGGGGGCGGCGCGGAGCGGGGGCGGCGCGGAGCGGGGGCGGCGACCGCGCCCGTTGGGCGTCGGTCACCGGAGTTGTGGGCTGGAGGCGGGAGTTGCCGCCCGGACACCGCAACGGCCGACCCGACACGAGAGTTGCCGTCCGATGCCGGAGTTGCTGCCGGGGGGTTGGTTATGGGGGGTCAGAGGCGTTTCGACTCGGTCCAGGCGGGAGTTGCCGCTCCGACACCGGGACTGCGGGCCGGACACGAGAGTTGCCGCCCCGACACCGCAACCGCCGGCCCGGCGTGAGAGTTGCCGTTCGGACGTCGGAGTTGTCGGCGGGTGGGGTTGGGTTGTGGGGGTCAGAGGGGGTTCGACTCGGACCAGGCTGTGGTCAGGCGGGTGGTGACCTGGTGTAGGACCTCCGGGTCGAAGGCGAAGGGGACGCGTACGAAGGTGTCGTGGGTGCCGGTGGCGTCCATGGCGGCGCCCGGGACGACCTCGACGCCGTGGCGCAGGGCGATCTGGGCGAAGATTCGGGCGTCCGTGCCGGGTGGGAGTTCGATCCACAACACCGAGCCGCCGGTCGGCGAGTGTACGCGCCACGTCGGCAACGCCTCGGCGAACAGTCGCCGCGCGGTGTCGAGTCGGGCCCGGCGCAGCGCCGCGCGCGAGGCGCTCAGGGCGGGCAGTTCGGGGAGCAGCCGGGCCGCCAGTGCCTGGTCGAGCAGCGGCGTGCTCAGGTCGGACCCGGCCTTGAGCCGGGCCAGCGGTTCGATCACCGTGCGCGGCGCGCGTACCCAGCCGATCCGCAACCCGCTCCAGACCGCCTTGGACAACGACCCCACGGTGAGGATCGACCCGCCCCCGGCATGGGCCGCGATCGGCGCCGGCACCTCGCCGGGAGCGGCGGCGGCCGCGTGCGCGCTGTCCTCCAGGACGGTGACCCGGTGCTCGGCGGCCAGTTCGGCGATCCGGCGGCGGCGCGAGGTGGACGTCAGCACGCCGGTCGGGTTGTGGTAGGTCGGCATCACGAACAACAGCGCGGGCCGATGCTCGGCGAGCGCGCGGGCGAGCAGGTCGATCCGCAGGCCCTCCTCGTCGAGGCCGACCGCGACCAGCCGGGCGCCCGCCGCCCGGAACGTGTCGATGCAGCCCGGCCAACTCGGCGACTCGATCACCACGCACGCCCCCGGGCGCACGAACAGCCGGGTGGCGAGCACGATCGCCTGGGTCGCGCCGGTGGTGACCAGGACCTGGTCCGGCCCGGTCGGCAACCCCTGCGCCGTGTGGTGCGCGGCGATCGCGGCCCGGAGCGCGGGGAGGCCGGCCGGGTGGTAGCCGGTGTCCCGGAGCAGCCCGGGCAGGTCCTCCCGAACCAGGTCCAGCAACGCCGCCGCCAGATCGGGCCCGTCGGCGTCGGCCGCGTGCCCCAGCGAGATCACCTCACCCGGCCCGGAGACCATCCGCTGCACCAGCGCCGTCGCCTGCCCACCCGGCACCCGTCCGTCCCCGGCTGCGGCCGGCACCTCGGGCCGGAGCGCCACGCTGGTTCCGCTCCCCCGCCGACTCTCCACCAGCCGGTCCGTCCGCAGCGAGTCGTACGCGGCGACCACCGTCGCCCGACTCACCGCCAGCGCCTTCGCCAACCGCCGCTCGGCCGGCAACCGCGCCCCGGCGGCCAACGCCCCGTCCGCGATCAGCCGCGCCGTCGCCCGGGCCAGCCCCCGGTAGAGCACCCCTTCGCCCACCGTCCAGTCCCCGAGCAATTCGACCAACTCCGCCGGCTCGACCACGGACCGCACCGAAGGCCCGGTCACGGGACGGCCCGGAACCACAGGCCGCACGGAGGGCGCGGAGCCCGCGGACCGGGCGGCCCGCCCCGCGCGGACAGCGCGAACCGGCGGGGCGGACACACCGGAACGACCAGGCCGGCCGGGCGCGTCGGAGCATGCGAACCGCGCAGCCCCATCACCTCCGCCGGGCTGCGCAACGACGGACGAGGGACGCACGGGCCGAGCAGCCCCGCCGAACCGCGTGGCGGGCGCAGCGGACGCGGACCGCTCGGGCCGCGTAGCGGGCGCCCCTGGCGGCGACTGCGGGAGTGGCGCGGGCGGCGGGGGCGGCGAGGGCCGCAAAGGCCGCACCGGCCGTGCGGGCTCCGCCACCCGTCCCGACTCCGGCGACCCGACCCGCTCGGCTTCGTCATTCCCGTCGGCTCCCTCGATCCCGTCAACCCCTCCAACCACCGCGCCCCGCCGACCCCTTCGACCCCCGCCGCCATCAACCCAGCGGCCCCCTCGCACCCCTCGCCCCGGCCACGCCGCCCGCCCCACCACGTCCACCGGTCCGACCCGCCCGCCTCCATCGGCCCCCAGCACCCCCGCATCCGGCCCGGTCCACCTCCGTCCGCATTGGCCCGGTACGAACGCGCGTCGGGTGGCCAGGCTGGTCCGGTCACAGCAGCGCACAGTACTGGAGCAGCACATGAGTTCGGCCCGCCCCCTGGACGCCCGTCTCGCCGCGATTTGCGACGCGTCCGTGTTCGCCGCGCGGGAGAGCGCCGGTCGACACGAGTACGACGGCACCCTCCAGGACCTCTCCCCCGCCGGCGTACGCCGCGCCGTGGCCGCGCTCGGCGGACCACCCGGAACGAACGCCTACCCCGACCCCTACGACGAGGCCCTCGCCCGCGCGGCCGAGGGGGCGTTGCGGGTACGGCTGGACGAGTTGGCGCTGTACCGGACCAATCCGATCTGGCACATCGACAACCTCGACCTGTCCGGCTACGACCGCGACTACGCCCCCGCCGACGAGCGCGCGACCACGCGACGGGCGCACCTGGCGGGCTGGCCGGACGGCGTCGACGCGGCGATCGAGGCGCTGGACCGGGTGCCCGCCCCGCTGGCCGCGGCCACCCTCCCGCTCGCCCGCGGCCTGGCGGATTTCGTCACGCCGGGCACGGACGCGGTACACGACGCCGCGCGGGCCGCCCTGGACCGCTTCGTCGACCACCTCGAACACGCCCGCCGGCACGGCCCGCCGTCGGCCGCGCTCGGCGGCGCCGCACTGGCCCGCCTGCTCGGTTCCGCCGAGGCCGTCGATCTGGACCCGGACACCATGACCACCCGCGTCGACGCCGAACGCGACCGGCTGCGCACGATGCGCGACGAGGCCTGCCGTCGGCTCGACCCGCACGCCGAACCCTCCGCCACCATCGCCGCGCTCCAGGCCGACCACCCCGACACCGACCGGGTCATCCCGGAGTTCCGGGCCCTGGTCGAGGACGCCGTGGCGTGGGCCGCAGCGCACGACCTCGTCCCCGACCACGACGTCCGCGTCGAGGTGTTGCCCATGCCCGACGCGCAACGCCGCTCCCTGGCCGGCGCGACCTGGGCCGCCGCGAACGAGGCGGACGCGCCCGGCCGCTTCCACGTCAGCCTCCCGCTCCCCGGCTGGTCCACGACCGAGCGCGACCAGTGGCTGCGTACCGGCTTCAGCCGCAACCTGATGGCCAACATGGTGGTGCACGAGGTGGCCCCGGGACACCTCAGCCACGGCCGCGCCATGCGCCGCGCCGGCAGCGCGGTTCGGCGCACCGTGCTCTCCGAGGTCTTCATCGAGGGATGGGCGCACTACTGCGAGGAGATGGCCCTGGAGGAGGGCTTCCGCACCGATCCGGCGTTCGCGATCGCCGTCGCGCAGGACGCGCTGCGCCGGGTCACCCGCTTCGCCTGCGCGATCGGCCTGCACACCGGCGCGATGACGGTCGAGGACGCGGCCCACCGGTTCACCGAGGACGTGGCACTCGCCGGCCCCGCCGCCCTGCACGAGGCCCGGCGCGGCCTGTTCGACCCCACCTACGGCCGGTACACGTGGGGCAAGTTCGCCGTCCTTGACCTGCGCGAACGGGCCCGCGCCCGCTGGGGATCGACGTTCACCCTGCCCCGCTTCCACGCCGCGATGCTGAACCTGGGCGCACCCCCGCTCGGCCTCCTGGACGCCGCCCTCGATCGAGGCTGACCACTCGGCCGACCCCGTCCCCACCCACCCGGCGCACACCGATTCGCCACCCGCGAACCGGAGTGCGTCGGACACCCATCCACAACAGTTGCTATATTGCGCAACTATAGAAACAAAAATCGAGGCCGATCACTTCGCCTCGACCGAACCACCGGGACGAGGCCGCGCGATGTCGGGAAGTCACAGGTCGGGCGCCAGGCCCGAGTCGGGGCCGCAGCCCGGGATATCCACCGCGTCACCTCGCACCCGCCACCCCCGCCGCACCCGCAGGCGCCGCCGACTCGGCGGCATCACCCTCGCCCTCGTCGTCCTCCTGGTGGCCGGCGCCGGCTGGATCTATCTCCGGCTCAACGGCAACATCCGGACCTTCTCCGCCGACGGCGTCTCCCCCGACCGCCCCGAGGAGACCGGCGGCCGGAACGTGCTGGTGATCGGCTCCGACTCGCGCGCCGGCGGCAACGACGCGTACGGCGGCGGACAGGGCGACGTCGGCCGCTCGGACACCGCGTTCCTCCTGCACGTGTACGCCGACCGCAGACACGCGGTGGCCGTCTCGATCCCGCGCGACGCGCTCGTGGAGATACCCCCGTGCCGACTGCCCGACGGCTCCTGGACCGGACCCGAAACCAACACCGTGTTCAACGCGGCCTTCTCCGTGGGCGACACCACCCGGGGCAATCCCGCCTGTACGCAGAACACCGTCGAGAAGCTGACCGGCCTGCGCGTCGACCACACCGTCGTGATCGACTTCGCCGGCTTCGCCCGGATGACCTCGGCGGTCGGCGGCGTGGACGTCTGCGTACCCACCGACGTCTACGCGGGCGACCTGAACCCCAACCTCCACGCTCGCGGCGAACTGCTGTTCGCCAAGGGCCGTCAGACCGTTTCCGGCCAAAAGGCGCTCGACTACGTACGCATCCGGCACGGCCTCGGCGACGGCTCCGACATCGGCCGCATCCGTCGCCAACAGGCGTTCGTCGCCGCGCTGATCACCCGGGTCAAGGGCAAGGGCCTCGATCCCACGACCCTGTTCCCGCTCGCCGACGCGGCCACCAAGGCGCTGACCGTCGACCCCGGGCTCGGTTCGGTACAGAAGCTGACCTCGTTCGCAATGTCCCTGCGCGACATCGACCTGCACAACACCAAGTTCGTCACGGTGCCGTGGCGTTACCAGGGCGAACGGGTCGCGATCGTCCGCCCCCGGGCAGACATCCTGTGGAGTGCGCTGCGCGCCGACCGCACCGTCGACGGCGAGGACGCGGGCGGCAAGTCCCCGGACCCCACCGTCACACTCGGCCGCACCTTCGCCACCGAGCCACCCCCGACCACCAAACCCAACAAACCCACCGAGCCCACCACCACCTCGACGCCCGCACCCCCACCGGCATCGGTCGTCGACAAGGTCCGCTCCGCCGACGACGACCCGTGCTCCAACCTCTCCTTCGGCTGAGCCCCGAGCCCCGAGCCCTGGGCCCCAACCCCCGTTTCTCACTTGCCCAACCGTCGAATCCCGCCCGCCGAGTCACACTTTCGCCCCGACCCACGTCATATAGCCGAGGACGCGCGGCCCGGACCGCTCCGGGACATCCACCCGGCTCGCACCGGCCGCCGCGCCGCGCACCGCGGATCGAGGACGAGAGGGACGTCGCGCATGAGCGCAGGGGGCATCAGCGCAGAGGGTAACGGCGCGGGCAGCAAGGGCGCGGCAGGCAGCGGCGCAGGAGGCAACGGCGCCGGGCCGCACGCCGGTTCGGCCAAGGGCGGGGAGAACACCCGACTCCCCGTCCCGGACGGCCCGGGCGTCCGGTTCGCCGACGCCATCGACAGCCGACTGGGCATCTACGGCGCGACCAAGAGACACCTGCGCAAGGTCTTTCCGGACCACTGGACGTTCATGCTCGGCGAGATCGCCCTGTACAGCTTCATCGTGCTGCTGCTGACCGGTGTCTTCCTCACGCTGTTCTTCAAGCCGAGCATGACCGAGGTCGTCTACGACGGCTCCTACGTGCCGCTCCAGGGCATCCACATGTCCCAGGCGTACGCCTCGACCCTCGACATCAGCTTCGACACGCGCGGCGGCCTGATGATCCGTCAGGTCCACCACTGGGCCGCGCTGATCTTCATCGCCGCGCTGTTCGTGCACATGTTCCGGATCTTCTTCACCGGTGCGTTCCGCAAGCCCCGGGACCTCAACTGGCTGTTCGGCTTCCTGCTGCTGGTGCTGGCCATGGTCAACGGCTTCACCGGCTACTCACTCCCCGACGACCTGCTCTCCGGCACGGGTCTGCGGATCGCCGAGGGGGTCTGTCTGGCCATCCCGCTCGTCGGTACCTACCTGCAATTCTTCCTGTTCGGCGGGGAGTTCCCGGGCGACGACATCGTGCCGCGCCTGTTCACGATCCACGTCCTGCTGATCCCGGCGATCATGGTCGGCCTGGTCACAGTGCACCTGACCCTGGTCTGGTACCAAAAGCACACCCAGTTCGTCGGCCCGGGCCGGACCGAGAAGAACGTGGTCGGCGCGCCGTTCATGCCGGTCTACGCGGCCAAGGCGGGCGGCTTCTTCTTCCTGGTCTTCGGCGTCACCGCGCTCCTGGGCGGTCTGGTGCAGATCAACCCGATCTGGTCCTACGGCCCCTACAACCCCGGCCAGATCACCGCCGGTTCGCAACCCGACTGGTACATCGGCTTCATCGAGGGCGCCCTGCGCATCATGCCCAACTGGGAGTGGAACCTCTGGGGCCACACGCTCAGCTTCAACGTGCTGATCCCGTCCCTGATCATCCCGGGCGTGTTGTTCACCTTCATCGCCGCGTACCCGTGGGTGGAGAGCTGGATCACCGGCGACAAGCGCGAACACCACATCCTGGACCGGCCGCGCAACATGCCGGTCCGCACCGGTCTGGGCGTCGGCTGGATCGTCGCCTATGGCGTGTTGTGGATCTGCGGCGGCAACGACGTGATCGCCACCCGCTTCCACCTGTCGATCAACACCATCACCTGGATCGGCCGCTTCGCGTTCCTGATCGCCCCGGTCCTCGCCTACCTGGCCACCGTACGCATCTGCAAGGGCCTCCAGCGCCGCGACCGGGACAAGGTCCTGCACGGCCGCGAGACGGGTGTGCTCAAAAAGCTCCCGCACGGCGAGTACATCGAGGTCCACGAACCGCTCGACCCCGCACTGCGGCACAGCCTCACCGCGCATGAGCAGCCCAGGCCGTACACCCTGGTCCCGGCCGTGGACGAGAACGGCGTGGCCCGCCGGGTCACCCGCTCGCAGAAGTTGCGGGTGCGGATGTCGCACTGGTACTTCGCCGAGCCGATCGCCAAGGCCACCCCCGAGGAGTTCCGGGAACTCACCGAGGGGCCCGAGCACCACCACGAACACTCCTGACCGGCGGGGGCGGCCCCTCCCGCAGGCCGCCCCCGCGCACCCCCGCCGCCCACACCGCTCACACCGCCGCCCCGAGGAGATCCGGCATGCCCTCGACCGTCCCGTCCCGTTCGCATCGCGGCCGTACCGCCGACGGTCCGCGCCCCGATCCGCTGCTCATCCACGCGGTCCACCACGCGCTGCGCCGGGACCTGGCCGACCTGGTCGAATGGGCGCGGACCTGCGTGCCGGTGGCCGGCCCCGGGTGGAACCGGTTCCGGGACTACCTCACCCTGCACCACCGCGCCGAGGACGCCACGCTGTGGCCGGTGCTGCGCGAGGCGTCCGGCCGAGGGTCTCCGCTGCACCGGCTGACGGCGGTGATGGCGGAGGAGCACCACCGGCTGGACGAACTGGTGACCACCATCGACGACTGCCTGACCGGACGGGGGCCGGCGAGCCGCACGTTCGAATACGTGACGCAGTTGGACACCGCGCTCACCGCACACCTCGACTTCGAGGACGCGACCCTGCTCCCGTTGATCTCGATGCTGATCACACCCCATGAATGGGCCCACTTCGACGTGGCCCAGCGACAACCGCTCTACTTGGTCGAGGGCGCAGAGTTCCTGTCCTGGCTGGTAAAAGGCGTACCCGCCGATCGCGAACTCGCAATCCGCCACGTGTTCCCACCCGCCGTCCGCCTGACCCACCGCCTCCTGCGCCCGAAACACGTGCGTTGGTAGGGCGGAACGGACGCGGGCGAGGCGAGCGAAGCGCGTGCGCGCGGGCGCGGGTGAGGCGGGTGCGGGTGAGGCGGGTGCGGGTGAGGCGGGTGCGCGTGCGGTGCGGGTGCGGGCGCGGGTGAGCGGGTGCGGGGCGGGTGAGGCGGGTGCGTTGCGCCGTTCAAGCACGGACGACCGACCCAATCAGCGGCCGCGTGACTTGCGCGTTTGCCGAAAGCGGGGCCGGCCGCACCACTGCCCCGGCCCCGCCCGGCCGGCGGCGTGCGTGCGTCGGGGCGCTGGGCTGCCGCCTTTGCCCCGGGCGTTCGAGCGTGAAGGGCCTGCGCGGTCAGCGGCCGCGGGGCTTGCCGCGTTTGCCGGTCTTGCCGGAGCCGGGGCCGCCGCGTGAGCCCCGGCCGGTCGCTCCGCCGCCGGCGCCGCCCGGCTTGCGGCGTGCGTCGGGGCGTTTGGCCGCCGCCTTCGCCGACTTGGGCTGTGGCGGGGTGGGCGTACGTCCGCGCGAGCTGTTCACCGTCCGGCCCCGGACGATCCCGATGAACTCCTCCATCAGCTCGGAGGGCTCACCCTCCGGCCAGGCCAGCGCGACCCGCGACTGCGGCACCTCGGCGGTTCCGGCGGCCTCGTCGACCGTCTCGCCGGCTCCGGCCAGCGGTCGATACGTCAGGTCCTTGCGGTGGTGCAGTCGGGCCAACGACTGCGGGACGATCAGCAACCCCACCCCGGCCGCCACCAGCTCGATCGCGTCCGCCGTGGTCGCCGGCCGCTCCTTGGCCGGCACGCCGGGTGGGCCGGCGGTCCAGTCGAGCGGGTCGTCCAGCGGGTGCAGCAGCACGAAGTCGGCCAGGTCCTCGACGGAGACCTCGTCGACCGCCGTCACGTCGTGGTCCTTGGGGACCACGACCACGGTGGTCTCGGTGTACATGGGGATCGTGTTCAGCCCGGTCCGATCCATCGGCAACCGCACCAGACCCGCGTCGGCGCCCCCGCTCCGCAGCGCCTCGGCCGCCTCGGCGGCGGTCACCGCGAGCAACGCCAGGGACACGTCGGGCAGCCGCTCGTTCCAGATCCGCACCCATTTGGCGGGGGTCACCCCCGGAACGTAGGCGAGCCGGAACGAAGAGGGTGTTTCCGCGCCTGTCACCACGTCAGGTTACCGGCCATGATCGGCGGCACCGCACACGGTCGCTACTCTTGACCCCATGACGTCGCACAAGACCACCCAGACGATGAAGCCCGCGACCGCGGCGAAGAAGCTGGGCGTATACCTCGAGGCCACCCCCGCCGAGTTCCGGGAAGGTGTCGTCTCCCGCGACGAACTGAACGCACTTCAGGCCGACCCGCCGGAGTGGCTGCGCGAGCTGCGCGCCGCCGGTCCGCACCCCCGGCCCGTGGTCGCGGCGAAGCTGGGCGTATCCATCGCCGGGCTCGCGCGCGGCGGGATCACCGAGGCGCTGACCACCGAGCAGATCGACGCGCTGAAGGAGGAGGGCCCGGAGTGGCTGCTCCACGAGCGCGCCGTCCAGGCCGACGTCCGCAAGGAAGCGGTCCGGATCAAGGAGAAGAACCAGGCCAGGGAGGCCAAGGAGCAGGAGCGACCCGCCACGCGCCCCGCCCCGGCCCGTCGCCCCCGCTCCTGACCGGGCCCGGCTGAGCCCGGCCCAACCCCCGACGGTCGCCCGGCCCGCCCGGGCGACCCGTTCCACCCTCGGCGGCCCCGTCAGCCCGGATACACCGGCGCCACCGCCGCCGTCGTCAACCGCCGGGGCGCCCCCGACCCGTCCGCCGGCAGCGCGTACAGATCAGCCCCCGTAGTCGCCCGGCAGCACGTAGACCACCGTATGCGGGTCCAACCACACCACCTGGTCGTCCACGCTGCGCGACTCGGCGAGCGCGGTCTCGGCCATCGAGCGCAGATCGAGGGCGTACAGCCGCCAGGGCGCATCCGCCGACGCGCCCTCGACCCGCTTCTTGTAGACGACGGTGGTCCCGTCCGGCGACAACGACGGACATTCGACGTTGGTGTGCACCGAGGTCACCGTGCGCTCCCGCAGGTCGCCCCGGACCAGGTAGGTATGGCCCCCGGTGGCCATCGTGGCGTAGAAGACCCGGTCGTCGGCGAAGGTCCCCCCAGGCCACGTGCAGCGCGAAGTGGCCGTCGAGGAAGACCCGTTGCCGCCCGACCCGGTCGGTCGGCCCGGCGGGATGGCCAGGAGTACCGCGACTGTCCGCTACACACACGTCACGGGACCCAGACCCCGGTGATGTCGGTGGCGGATCCGGCCTGTCCGGCGTGCGAGGTGCCGTACATGTCCTCGATCGTGCGGAGCAGGTTGTAGTGGTTGTAGGTGGTGGCGCTCGAACTGCCCGCGACCACCTGCTGTCCGTACAGGACGGTCGCGATGCGGTTGCCGCTCAGCCGGTTGTCCTCGTCGAAGGTGACCACCAGGAGGCTGTTGTGCGTCTTGGCCCAGGTGGCGTACGCGCCGAGGTTGTTCTGCAACCAGGTGTCACCCGTGCTCACCGAGCAGTCGTGCATGTCGTTGCACAGGTTCGGGACCACGAAGGAAACCTTGGGCAGGGTGGTGTAGTTCGTCGGGAACTGCGCGAAGGTCTTCGCGGTGGAGGTCGGCACGTTGGAGAAGGCGAACCAGGGGTTGTGCTTGCGCGCGTACTGGCCGCTGGAGCACACGGTCGAACCCTGACTGGGCAACGACTCGTTGTAGCTCGCCCAGGTCGCGCCGACGGCGATCAGTTCCGAGCCGAGGTTGGGGGCGGAGCTGAAGCCGGGGGTGTAACAGCTGTCGTCCGTGATGCCCTGGGTGGAACCGGAGAACATCGCCAGGTAGTTGGGCTGGCTGGGGTGGGTCTCGGCGTAGAACTGGCTGAGGTTGGCGCCGCCGGTCTTCAGCGAGTTGATGTACGGCGCGTTGGAACTGCCGATGACCTGGCTGTAGCCGTGGTTCTCGAAGACCACGACGATGGTGTGATCGGGAGTGGGTATGCTGCCCGCCGCCCGCGCGGTGGGCGCGCCGGCGACGAAGGCCCAGGCGGCGACCAGCGCTGCGGCAAGGGCCGACGCGGCGCGGTTGCGGATGTGGGCGTGGGGATGGCTGCGGACGGGGTGCCTGCGTCGGGATATGGACCAGTCGGACACGGTTGTCTCCTGTGACATCGGAGTGAGTGGAATACCGCGTGCTCGATGGTGCATCCCGGATGCTAGGGAATCATCGGGTTCGCCCGGGAGCATCCCGAACGTGAAGTTCGCGCGAACGAACCACCGGCCGCCGGTCGCCAACCCGTCGATCGAACGTCGATCACCGTGCGACGCACCCGGTCGGACCGGACACGCGGCGCCGGCGTGGGGCACGATGGCGGCGCGGAACACCGGCGCGGAACACGACGGCGGCCCGGGACACGATGGTGTCCCGGGCCGGTCGGTCGGCGGATCGGTGTGGTCAGCGGGCCTCGGCGGACAGGCCGGCGGCGGCCAGGAGGTAGGCGGTCATCGGGGCGTAGTCGCGGGCGTCGACGACGTGGTCGTCCAGCGGCACGGTCACCGTGACGGTTCCCTCGGCCTCGCCGAGGAACAGCGCCGGGTCGTTGCTGTCGGCGAACGCGACCGTGGGGATGCCCTGTTGCCCGGCACGCCCCGCCCAGCCGTGGTCGGCGACCACGAGATCGGGGCGGGGTCGGCCGCTCTCCGCGAGCGCGTCCAGGATCGCGCTCATCGGTTGCGGAGCGTGCGTGTGCCACAGGGTGGCCCCGCGCTCCAGGACCGCGACGCCACCGAACTGGCGGACGTCGCCCCAGGTTTCGTCGTCCCCCTCGGTGGTGCGCAGGTCGCGCGGGATGTCGATGACGGTGGCGCCGGCCGCGGTCAGCGACTCGGCGATGGCGCGGTGTACGTCGAGCAGGCCGCCGGGGTGGCCGGTGGCGACGAGGACGTGCAGTCGACGGGTGGCGGCGTCGCGCAGTACGGCGGCCATCCGGTCGAGGGCGGCCAGGGTCAGCTCGGGGTCGATCGTGTCCTGGCCGGTGCGGTGTGCGGGGTTCGGGTCCACGCCCGCGCGCTCGGCCATCACGGCGAGCACGTCCTCCTCGGTCTTCCAGCGGTCGCCCAGGTCCAGGCCGAGCCAAAAACGCAGGTTTCCGCGGACCAGTTCGGCGTAGTGCCGGAGGTTGACCTCTCGTGGGGTGGCGATCGGGCCCGCGATGCGGGTCGCGACCAGGTGCCGGAGCAACTCGTCGGGCGACGGTGGGATGTTCGGCGTCGTCATGCCGCCATTGTGCGCACACGACAACCACCCGGTGGCCGGCGCCCCCACCCCGGGGGTCGGCGGCGCGGGTACGGGCCCGCCGGCGCGGTGATCGCGTCGGGGTCGGCGTCGGGTCTCCCGCCGGCCCGCGCCCCTGTCCCGGATCGGGCCCGTCGAATCCCGTTCACGCACACGAAATCGCGCCATAAGTCGGCCGATTCGTGACGTTCTCCTTTTGTTGCGCAGCGTGGAGACTATTGGCGCGGAACGGCGGCCCACCCGCCCCACCAGCACCGGAGGACACAGGTGCGGGCGGCGACCGGGGACGGCCGACGACCGCGAAGGTTCGTGTACTGATCTGCCCGCCTCTGCTGCAGGAAGGATCGAAATGAGCCCCGTGATGGTAGAGATCCGCGATGCCGGACCGCTCGACGTCGAGGTCGAGGAGGAACTGGTCGAGTTCGAGGACGAGACCAACCCGGAACGCCGGATCGAGTCGTGTCTGGCCGACCCGTGGGTGACCGCCACCACCCGCGTGGGGTGCGACTGGGCCTGATCGGCCCGTCGCCCGCCGAACACCGGATCCGGCCCGGAGCCCATCGATCCGGCCGCCCCGCACGGATCACGCATCCGCGCGGGGCGCGCGGTCCCGTACCGGGCACGCCGGCAGCTGACGACGCTCCCGAAGCGGGCGGGCGATCGTTCGGCGGACGGTGCGTTCGGAACCACCCGACCCGGAACGGCAAGGAGCGGACGTGGGCAAGGCGCGGGCGGTCCCCGACGGATCCGTGCAGGACCTGAGTCGGCGTCTGGACACGCTGATCGCCGGCCACGATCGACGTCACCGGGCGGACTCGGTCTGGCTCCACCTGTTCGATCCGCGGATGCCTCCGCTGGACCACGGGTGGAAGCTGCACGTCTCGACCCGCCCCGAGGACTTCGCCGAAACGCTGGACCTGCTGGTCCCGGTGCTGCTGCGGTACACCTGCCTGGCCAAGTTCGCGGCCGGCACCGCCGTGCTGGAGGAGATCAACGCGGGTGTCCGCGATCCCGCCCTCGTCGGCAAGGCGATCACCGTCTACCCGCGCGAGCGGGACGTGGCCGCGCTCGGCCGCGAACTCGCCGAGGTGCTGGCCGGTCGCGGCGGGCCGCGGGTGCTCGGCGACCGCCGGGTCCGCCCCGACGCCCCCGTCTATTACCGGTACGGGCCCTTCCGGGCGAGCGGCGGCGACGACGCGGCGCTGGTGATGACCGGCCCCGACGGGCAGCGCTTCCCGGGTCGGGCCACCGTGCGCTACCGGCAACCCCCTTGGGCCGCAGACCCGTTCGGCGCCGCCGCGCCCGCGCCGGGACGCACCGCCGGGCTGATCGGCGGCCGGTACCGGCTCACCGGCGGCATCGCCCGCTCCCCGCACGGCGACGTCTACCGCGCCCTCGACACCGCGACCGGCGACCGCGTCGTGGTCAAGCAGGCCCGGGCGTACGCCGGGGAGGACGGCGGCGGACTTGACGCCAGGGACCGCCTGCGGCACGAACGCGCGGTACTGGGCGCGCTGTCCGGTCTCGACGGCGTCCCCCGCGTGATCGACCACCTGCGGCACGGCGAGGACGAGTATCTGGTCACCACCGACTGCGGCCCCGGCGACCTGCGCCGCGACGTGCTCGCCCACGGCCCCTACCCGGGCGACGCCCGCTCCGGCCGGCGGATCTCCGAACTGGCCCGCCGGCTGCTCGCGGTGCTCGACGGCATCCACGAACGCGGCGTGGTGGTGTGTGACCTCAAGCCGGGCAACGTGGTGTTGGACGCCGACGGGAACGCCCGGATCGTCGACTTCGGGATCAGCGCGCTGGACACCCGCCGCCCGGCCGGCGGCACCCCCGGCTACACCCTGGCGCCCGATGCGGACGGCGGCTCGCCCGTCCCGGTCGACGACCTGTACGCGCTGGGCGCCACGCTGCACTACGCGCTGACCGGCCTGGACCCGGTGATCGTCGACCCCGATCCGGCGGTGAACCGGCATCGGACGCTCGCCTGCCTGGCCGCCGCGCTGCCCGGGGTCACCCATCGGCCGGTCCGGGCCATGGTGGCCGCGCTGCTCAGCCCGGATCCGGCCGAACGCTCCGCCTGCGCACGGCGGTTGCGGGCCGGGCGACCCGAACCGGTGCCCGGCCGCCGACTGCCGGCGCCGCCCCGGGTCACCCCCGCGCTCCTGGACGACGTGATCGGGCACACCGTCGCCGCCTGTGTCCGGGGTGTCGCCGACTGGCCCGCCGCCTCGGGCCCGCGTCCCGGTTCGACGCTGACGCTGTACGTGGGCGCCGCCGGCGTCGGCCTCGAACTGCTGCACCACACCGACCGCCCGGACGTCGCCGGCGCCGTCGCGCGCCTCGCCCACCGCACCGCGGCCCACCCCGAACTGGGCGAACTCTCCGACACGTTGTACACCGGCCGCACCGGCGTCGACCTCTTCCTCCGGGGCGCCGCCGACCTGCCGGGCGGTGCGCCGGCCCCGAACACGCCGACCGCGGCGAGGCCCTACGACGACACCGGCGACCAGATCGGCGGCGCGGCCGGCGGCGGTACCGGGCACCTGCTGCTGGCCGCGGCGGCGCGGGCGGCGGGCGACCCGGAGCGGGCGGGCGTCCACCTGGCCGCCGCCGCGGCGTGCGCCGGCATGCTGCCGGCCCGGCACGGCGAGCCCGAACCCGACGAACTCGGGCTGCCCCCGGCCTCCTCCCGCGCGGCCTACACCCACGGGTTCGCGCACGGCCGGGCCGGCATCGTGTACTTCCTCGACGCCTACCGACGCACCGACCCCGACGCGGGGCCGGCCGTACACGCCGCCGCCCGGGAGGGTCTGGCCGACCTCGCCGCGCGCACCCCCGACCTGCTCGCCTCGGCCGCCCTGCCCGGCGCCGCCCGGAACTTCGGGTCCTGGTGCCGCGGCATGGCCGGTATCGGTACGACGCTGATCGCCGCCGGAGTCGCGGATCGGGACCCGAAGCTGCTCGAACTCGGCCTGCGTTGCGCCCGGTTGTGCCATTCCCTCGCCCCGCGGATGAGCCTGGTGTCCCAGTGTTGCGGTCTGTCCGGCATCGGCGAACTGCTCGTGGACGCCGCCGTCGCGACCGGCGACGACGAACTGTGGCGGGCCGCCGAGGATGTGATCGGCCTGATCCTGGCCCGCAGCGGCGGCACCACCCGCCGCCCCCTGCTCCCGGACAACACCCGCGCCGCGTCGAGCCCGGCGTGGGGCACGGGCAGCGCGGGTGTGCTCTCCTTCCTCCGACGGGTGCAACAACGCGGCGGGCGGCGATTGTTGGCTCCGCCGACGGGCCCCTGAGCGGCGCGTTTGGTGGTGGCCTCCGGTTCGGGGTGGGTCCGAACCCACCCCGAAGGTGGGCGTTGGCCGGAGTGCTCGGGGGCGGCTCGGCCGGCTGGCGTCCGGGTATGCGATTTACTCAGAGCGCACTGCCAAATGCCCTCACTACAAAGCGACTTCGCGTGGTTACCCGGACCGGCGCGGGGATGTCGACGACCCGCCGGCGCCGATGGGGCCGGGCTGTCGCGGTGCCGGCCGGCGCGGCGGTGCTGCTGTTGCTCACGAGCGGCGCCGTGCCGGCGCAAGCGGCCGACGGGGCCGACGGGGCGCCCGCCGGGAGCCGGACGGCCGCCGGGAGCCTGAGCCGGGCCGACGCCGAGCGGGCTCCCGCGTACGGGCGGGGCAGCGTCGTCTCGGTGCGCCGCGTGGACGTCCTCGATCGGGACCGGGTCCGCGAGCAGTTGTCGCCGTACGACCTGGACGCGCCGGCAGCCGAATACGGCGTGGTCACCTATGTCGTGCTCTACCGCACGATCGACGCCGCCGCGCGGCCCGTCCGGGGAACGGGCCGACGACAATCGGGCGTTCCCGCTCTTCTACGCGGGCGCGGGCTACTTCACCGTGGCGCCGGACTACCTCGGCCTGGGTCTGGGTCCGGGCCGGCACCCGTACGACCATGCCGCGTCCGAGGCGTCGGCGTCCGTCGACCTGCTGCGCGCGGCGCGCGAACCGGCCCGGCGCGAGGGTGTCCGGCTCGACGAGCGGGTCCTGGACACCGGATTCTCCCAGGGCGGGCACGCCGCGATGGCGCTGGCCAAGGCCCTGGACGCGGGCGCCGATCCGCGGCTGAGCCTGGGCGGGCCGGCCCCGGCGAGCGGGCCCTACGACCTGGAGGGCGTGATGTTGCCGGCCGCCATGGGCACCACCGGCGACGCGCGCGCGGTCAATCTCGCGCTCGGCTATCCGGTCCTGGGCCGGAATGCGGCCCGCCCCCTGTACCGGCACCCCGAGGAGGTCTTCCTGCCGGACCAAGTGGATATCGTGCTGCGGCTGTTCGACGGGCGGCATACCGAGGCGCAGATCCTGGCCGGGCCGCCCGACCGTCGAGAGGCGCTGTTCCAGGCGGAGTTCCCGGCCGGCCGCAACGAGGCCGCCGGCCGCTTCCGCGCCGCGATGCGCGAGAACGACACGACCTGTGCGTGGCGCCCGCGTGTGCCCGTCGTGCTCTTCGGCGCCCGGGGTGACCGGGAGGTGCCGTTCGCCAACACCGAGAGTTGCGCCCGTACGCTGAGCGCACACGACGCGGACGTGCGGGTGACCGATCTCGGCGACATCGGGCACTATCCGTCCGGGATCGGCTCGGCGCCGCGCATCCTGGCGTGGTTCGCCGACCACACGTAGCTCGGCTCGGCCGCCCCGGCGACGGCGGGTTCAGCGCCGGACCAGGGCGGCCTGCGCGGCGGACAGCAGGGCCACGCGTAGTTGCTCCAGGTCGTCGAGAGGACCGTTTCGGCGCAGCTCGGCGACGAACGCGCGGGCCGCGTCGGTCACTTCGGCCGGCCCCTCCAACTGGAGTGCACCGAACGCCCGTTGCAACGCGGGCAGGTCGTCGTGGCCCCCGGTGTTGGTGCGGCGGGTCAGGATCACCGTCTCGGCCGCTTCGAGGAAGCGCAGGTAGGTCTGGCGGCGAACGTCCGTCAGTCGCTCCGCGCGCTGTTCGTCCAGCGTGGTGCGGACGGTCTCCAGGAGGGCATCGGCCTGCCGGTCGCCCGCGTGCCGGGCCGCGTCGGCCTGACGCATCCCGGCGCTGCGGGCGAACCAGCCGGTGATCAGGCCACCGGCGAGCGCCGACCCGGCCGCGAGCAGCGCGATTCCCCACTCACTCATGGATCACATTGTGACCGGCAGCCCCACCGGCCGCAGGCGGATTCCCCGATCCCTTGCCCGCGCCGTACCCGCATCCGGGCGCACCCGGCGGCCCCGCGTCGTGGTCACTCCACCCGGGTACCCTGCGCGCTGACCAGCGTCCATCCGCCGCCTCGGCCGGCCGGATCGGTGACGAAGACGTGGGTGTAGCGGCTGCGCGACATGAACGCCTCCCCCTCGAAGCGGCCGGACATCCGGGTACGCCCGATCACGATCGCCGTCGCGTCGAAGAACCGCACACTCGGCTCCTCCCCGTCCGCCCCGATCGCCTCGAACTCCAGCCGCCGCGACGCGATCAGCGAAACCAGGTCGGCCTTCGGAATCACCGATCCGGCCATGACGTCCACCAGCACGAAGTCGTCGGCCAACAATGCGTCCAGCGCGTCTTTGTCCGCTCGCACCAGTGCGTCGAAGAAGGCCAGATCCGCCCCGACCACCTCGCGCCCGTCGTGCGCGCCCACACCACTCGTCTCGGCCATCGCACCCACTCCCTCGTCGCCGTCGTCCCGCATGGGATCCCGACGCTAGACGTTGACGTCGGTGTCAACGCCAATCGGGAAACCGCGCACCGCACGTCGGCCGCACCGGGCCCGACGCGCCCCCACCGCCGTGCGCTCACGCCCGAGCCGTCGCCGAACCGCCCGTCAGCCCGTTCTCGTAGGCGGCGATGACCAGTTGGGCTCGATCCCGCGCGCCGAGTTTGGTCAGCAGTCGGCTGACGTGCGTCTTGACCGTGCCGACGGCGAGGAACAACTGCGCGGCGATCTCGGCATTGGACAGGCCGGTGGCGATCAGGTACAACACCTCGCGCTCGCGGTCGGTGACACTCTCCAGGCTCGCGAGCGGTTGCCGCCGTACGGCGGGGCGGCTGACGAACTCCTCGATCAGGCGCCGTGTCACCGGCGGCGCCAACAGCGCCTCGCCGGCGGCGATCACCCGGATCGCGGTCAGCAGTTCGGCCGGACGGGTGTCCTTGAGCAGGAATCCGCTCGCGCCCGCGCGCAACGCGCCGAACGCGTACTCGTCCAGCCCGAACGTGGTCAGGATCAGCACCCGAGGCCCGTGGGGACCGCCGTCGGCCATCACCTCGCGGGTCGCCTCGATGCCGTCGAGCAGCGGCATCCGCACATCCATCAACACCACGTCGGGACGGCTCTCCCGAATCAGCCGCACCGCCTCGCGCCCGTTGCCGGCCTCGCCGACCACGGTCAACTCCGGGTCGGAGTCGATCAGTACGCCGAATCCCGCGCGCACCAGGCTCTCGTCGTCGGCGACGAACACCCGAATCGTCACGCCGTCCCCATCTCCCCCGTGCCGAACGTGCCTGCGTACGCGGGCTGTTCCTCCGGCACCGGCAACCACGCCACGACCCGGAAGCCGCCCTCGGCGCGTGGTCCGACGCTCACCCGACCACCGTATAGGGCGGCCCGCTCGCGCATCCCGATCAGCCCGTGACCGGCCGGACGGTCCCACTTGCCGGCCGAACTCTCGGGATTCGCCGTGCCGTTCGGGACGGTCGCCGCTGTCGTGGCACCCGTCCCCTGCGAGTCCGCCGATCCCTTCGACGTCACCGAACGACGGGAAGCAGCCGAAACCACCGACCCCGGCTCGGCCTGCCCCGACTCCACCCGACCCACCCCGTCGTCGACGACCTCGATCCCGATCCCGGCGTCGTCGACCGACACCGTCAACCGGGCCCGGTCGGTCCCCGCGTGTTTGGCCACGTTGGTCAGCGCCTCCTGGACGATCCGATACGCCGCCCGGTCCAGCCCGTGCGGCAGTTCGTCGAGGCCACCGCTCACCGTGGCGTCGACCCGCACCCCGGCCTGGGCGCTGCGCGCGAGCAGCCCCTCCAGGTCGGCCAGCGCGCCGGGCGAATACTCCGCCGCGTCGCCGTCCCGGAGCAGCCCCACCAGTGACCGCAGTTCGACCAGCGCCGACCGGCTGACCTCCTCGATCGCCGCCAACGCGGCGGCGGCCTGGGCCGGCCGGGTGTGAATGACGTGGTTCCCGACACCGGACTGCACCGCGATGACGCTCAGGGTGTGCGCCACCACGTCGTGCAACTCGCGGGCGATGTCCAGGCGTTCCTCGGTGACCGCACGGCGCGCTCGAGCCACCTGAGCCGCCGCCCGCTCCTCCGCCTGGCGGCGCAGGCCCTCGTTGTGCGCGCGGCCTCTGGCCGCCGCCCACCCGGAGACCCACGCGGCGAACTGCACGATGACGATCTGAAGCCGATCATCGGTCGACCCGAAAGCTCCTGCATCACCAGGCAGGACGCCAACTCGCCCAGCAGGGAACCCCCCAGTACGAGTGCCGCCACCCGCCGCGAGCGAGCCTGTGCCCCGTAGGCGACCAGGACCGCGAGCATCCACACCGCCAGGAACCACGGTGTCGCCATCAACGGCGGCAGCAGCACGGACGTGGCGACCATCGCGGCGAGCGGCGCGAACCGGCGCAGCACGAATGCCCCCGCGAAGAGCCAGATCGTCACGAACACCACCGGTACGGGCAGGCATCCGTGCCACGTCAACGTGGAGACACCCAACGACAGGACCACGCCCAGCGCGCCGGCGATCGCCACGTCCACGGCCACGAGCAGCCGGCGACGCGGACCCTGCTTCGGGGTGTACGCCTGCGGCGTCGTCGAGTTCACGCATCGACGCTACGCGCGCAAGCAGGACGTGACTTCTGTCTCCGGGCCACCCTTCGCATCGTCCTCAGGTCGTAGCCGCGCCCCGCCATCCCCCGCGCGACAGACCCGCCGTGGTCTGTCGCCCGCCGGACGCGCCCGGGCCCGGCGAACTGCGAGGTTCGAGAGGCCGAACCCGCGCCGCCCTCCCACCGACTTCCCCATCGAGAGGAAGTGATCCCGATCGTCACGACCGAGCACCCGTACCGCGCCGAGTCCCCGGCCTCCGCGCCCGCCCGTGAGCCGACGCGGACCGCCGGCCGGCTCCGTCGCACAGTGGGCCGCCGGCCGCGCGCCCTGCTGCTGCCGATCGCCTACGTGTTGGCCGCAGGTGTGGTCACGGCCGTCCAGACCTGGGTACTCGGGCCGGAAGACCGCGCCGCGCTGGTCGACTGGGCCTCGACCAACCTCACCAACCTCCGCGGCCGACCGATCGAGTCACTGGCCGCCTCGGCGTTCGTACTCGAACCCGAGCGCTGGTCGCGCCTCGCCGTCACCGCCCTCGCCCTGACCACACTGACCGACCGCTTCGGCAACCGCCGAGCCGCCCTGATCGCAGCCACGGGACACGTGGTGGGCACGGCAATCGGCCAGAGCCTGTTGGCAATCCGCATCGCGCTCGGCCACGCCCCAGCCGACCTGCGCGGTATGCCCGACGTCGGCCCGTCCTACCTGCTGATCGCGGCACTGGCGGCGGTAGCCCTGTACGGCCGACGGCCCATGGCGCGGGTGCCGGCGATCGTCATGTCGTCCGTCGAGGGCCTGTCCTGGCTCCACGGAATCACCGATGCGGACGTCACGGCCATCGGACACCTGACCGCATTCACCACCGGCGCCCTCATCGGCGGCGTCCTGGCACTCCGGAGCCGGGCCGCTCGTGGCACCGGACCATCGGCCGAACCTTTCGATGGCTGAACCCGCCCGGCGCGGGCTCAGGGGCACGGGGGTCAGCGGTGGATGCGGCCTGTGGTGAGGGACAAGGGGCGGGTGGTGCCGCCGTGGTGGGATCGGATGATCTCGGCCAGTACCGCGATGGCGGTTTCCTGGGGGGTGCGGGCGCCCAGGTCGAGGCCGATGGGGGAGTGCAGGCGCTCCAGTTCCGCCTCGGTCATCCCCGCCTCGCGCAGTCGCAGCAGTCGGTCCTCGTGGGCGCGGCGGCTGCCCATCGCGCCCACGTAGCCGACCGGCATCCGCAACGCCCGGACCAGAACCGGCACATCGAACTTCGGGTCGTGGGTGAGTACGCAGATCGCGGTGCGCGCGTCGACCCGGGTGTCCGCCAGGTAGCGGTCCGGCCAGTCCACGACCAGCTCGTCCACGCCGGGGAAGCGGTCCGCGGTGGCGAACACCGGCCGGGCGTCGCACACGGTCACCCGGAACCCGGCGAACGCGCCCGCCCGGGCCACCGCCACCGCGTAGTCGTTGGAGCCGAACACCAGCAGGCGCGGGCGCGGCACGTGCGAGCGGACGAAGACCACCTCGTCCTGCCGCACCCCCAGCGCCTGGACCGGAACCAGCCCGTCGCCGTCCGAGCCGGCCAGCGTGGTGCGGTCGGCGTCCAGCATCGCGCGTATGGAGGCCGTCCGCGGGTCGTCCCCGTCGCCCTCGTCCGGGCCGACCAGCACCCGCGTGCCGAGTCTCTCCGGCGTGGGGGTGGAGACCACCGTCGCCACCGCGATCGGGCGGCCCTCGCGCAGCGCGGCGATCAGCTCGGGGAATTCCGGGAAGCGGCTCGGGTCGACCGGCTCGACGTACACCTCCAGGGTGCCGCCGCAGGTCAGGCCCACCATCAGCGCGTCGTCGTCGCTGATCCCGTAGGCCGCGGTGCGCGGTCGGCCGTCCTCGACGACCTCCAGGGCCAGCTCGTACACCGCCCCCTCGACGCACCCGCCCGACACGCTGCCGAGTGCCACGCCGTCGGCGGAGACGGCCATCACCGCGCCGGCGTCGCGCGGCGCGCTGCGCAGCGTGGACACCACCGTGGCCAGCGCGAAGGTGCGTCCGGTCCGATACCACGCCTCGAGGTGGTCGAGCAGTTCACGCACGGCCGATCACCGGGCCCCTCGCTCGTCGACCAGCAGTGCACACAGTTCCTCCAGGGCGGCCAGGCTGTGCCCGGCGACAAAGTCGTCAACGTACGGGAGGGCCGCGGCCATACCCGCCGCAAGGGGTTGATACCCATCCCGGGCCCGGTGCGGATTGACCCAGATCACCCGATGCGCGAGCCGGTGCAGTCGGGCCATGGCCACCGCCAGCGGCTCCGGATCGCCGCGTTCCCAGCCGTCGGAGGCGATCACCACCACGGCGCCCCGGGCCACGCCCCGCCGACCCCAGTGGGTCAGAAACGTGTGCAACTGGTCGCCGAGCCTCGTGCCGCCGCTGAAATCGGGCACCACGGCGGATGCGGCGGCCAGCGCCCGATCCGGGTCGGCGTGGCCCAGCTCGCGACTGATCCGGGTCAGCCGAGTGCCTACGGTGAACACCTCGGTGCCCCGACGCCGGCGCACCGCGGCGTGGCCGAGCCGCAACAACGCGTCCGCGTACGGTGCCATCGAGCCGCTGACGTCCAGGAGCAGCACCAGGCGGCGCGGTCGCACCGTGCGCGCTGCCCGGTGCAGCCGGTCCAACTCGCCGGTGCGCAGCGCGGCCCGCACGGTGCGGGTGCGGTCGATCCGGCCGTGTCGGGCCGGGCGGCGGCGCCGGGTGCGGCGGGTGGGCGCGGCCGGGCGCAGCAGCGCGAGCAGTCGGCGCAGTTCGGCGCGCGCGGCCGGGTCGAGCGAGGCGATGTCGCGCCGGCGCAGGATCTCGGTCCGGTCCGCGGCGGCCACCCGCGCCTCCCCGTCCCGCTCGTCGCCCCGCGGCGGGGCGGACGCGGTGTCCGGCACACCCACCGCGCGCTCGACGTCCACGCGCGGCCGGCGGCGGCCCGGCACGGGCTGTTCGGCGCCGAAGTACGCCGCGAACGCGGCGTCGTAGCGGGCCAGTTCCTGCGGCGCCGAGCACAGCGCGAGCCGCCCGGCCCAGTAGGTGTCCTCGCGCCGATCGGCGCCCAGTTCGGCGGCGGCGGCCAGGAACACCCGTACCCGCTCGGGATCGGCCGCGACCCCGGCGGCCCGCACCGTGCGGGCGAATCCGACCAGGACCTCCATCCCGTCCCGGCGGGTCGGCGCGTTCGCCGCGGCGCGCAGCGTGGCGGCGTCCAGGGGGCTGCGCGCGCTCATCTCAGCCGCCCACCACGAGCAGCCGGTCGAACCCGGCCGCCCGTACGCTCTCCAGGTCCTCGCGGTGCTTGAGCACCGCGCCCAGGGTGCGGGCGGCGGCCTCCGGGTCCAGTTCTCGCACGCCCAGCACGAGCAGCGCGCCCGCCCAGTCCAGGGTCTCCGCGACGCCGGGCGGCTTGACCAGGTCGGCCGCGCGCAGCCGGCCCACCGCGCGCACCACGTCCTCGGCCAGCCGCGTGCTCACCTCGGGCAGCCGGCGGCGCACGATGGCCACCTCGCGGGCGTGGTCGGGGTGGTCCAGCCAGTGGTAGAGGCAGCGCCGCTTGAGCGCGTCGTGCAGTTCGCGGGTGCGGTTGGAGGTGAGCACCACCAGCGGCGGCACCGTCGCGGCGATCCGCCCCAACTCGGGCACCGTCACCGCGAAATCGGACAACACTTCGAGGAGGAACGCGTCGAACTCGTCGTCGGCCCGATCCACCTCGTCCACGAGCAGCACCGCCGGCGACGCCTCGATCGCCGCCAGCACCGGCCGCGAGATCAGATAGCGCCGGTCGTACAGCCCGGCCTCCAGCGTCGCGGCGTCGCTCTCCCCCGCCGCGCCGGCCGCCCGCAGGTGCAACATCTGGCGCGGGAAGTCCCAGTCGTAGAGCGCCTGCGAGGCGTCCAGGCCCTCGTAGCACTGGAGCCGGAACAACGGTACGGCGAACGCCTGTGCGAGGGCCCCGGCGAGTGCGGTCTTGCCCACGCCGGGCTCGCCCTCGACCAGCAGCGGGCGGCCCATCCGCAGCGCGAGAAACGCGGCGGTACCGACACCGTCCCCGGCCAGGTAGTCCACGCCGTCCAGACGCGCGGCCACCGCGTCCGGCCCGTCGACGTCCTCGCCGCCCCACCACGCCTGCGCCACGCCCACACCTTTCGCCACACCCGTAACGCCCGGGCGGGGGGCACTCGGCGTCGCCCCGCCCGAACGATCGGTGTTCAGTACACGCTGTACCAGCCGCACTCTCGACGGCAACATGTGCCAAAGAGCGGCCCGATCCCTGTCATCCTTACCTGCCCGAATCGGGCCGTGCCGACGCGGAACCCGCCACTGCTCTCCCCGGGGCCTCCCGAGACCCCCGCCCCCGACCTACAACCAGCGCGGTATGCGCACCTGGACCGCCGGTTCGACGACACGGCGTCGCCTGCGGGCTACGCTGCGCCGATGCGGGCCCGAACGGTGTGGAAGAGATTGCCCGCCGGCGTTCCTCCGCGAGCCGTGGACGTGACGCTGGCGGTCGCCGACATGGTGGTCAGCCTGTTGCTGGCGCGCGAGGACCCGACCGGGAACTGGCGGCATACCGACACATTCGGTTTCGTCCTGATCGTCCTGATCAATCTCCCCCTCCTGGTCCGCCGGCGCGCCCCCGTCGCCGTGCTGTTCGTGATGCTCGCGCTCCAGATCTGGTTCATCGCCCTGGGTTACTGGCCGGTGGTGAACTCCCTGGGTTCGCTGCTCGCGCTGTACACGGTCGCCTCGCATCGGCCCGTGCGGATCGCGGCGGTGGCGATCGCCGCCGTGGGCGCCACCTGGATCTACGCCGGCCTCGCCGCCGACGGCGGCTCGATGGTCACCGTCGTCGCGCAGATCCTGACCGTTCCGCCCGTTGTCTGCTGGTTCGGCACGGCCGCCCGTCGACTGGGCGAACGCAACGCGCAGTTGGCGCTGTTGACCGCCAAGCTGGCCCGCGAACAGGAGGCGCGGGCGCGGCGCGCGGTCACCGACGAGCGGGTGCGCATCGCGCGCGAACTGCACGACGTGGTCGCCCACCACGTCTCGGTGATCTCGGTACAGGCCGGGCTGGCCGAGTATGTGATCAGCTCCGATCCGCCCACCGCCCAGGCGGCGTTGCACACCATCGGGGAGACCACCCGCGAGGCGCTGGACGAGATGCGCCGGATGTTGCTGCTGCTGCGCGCCGATCCCGAGGACATGGACGCCGTGTGCGTGCCCGGCCCGGACCGACCCGCCGCCGACGACACCATGGACCCGGCGCCCGGCCTGGCCCGCCTCGACGACGTGGTGCGCCGAATCCGGGCGGCGGGGGTGTCGGTGGACATCCGACGGGTCGGCATCGCCCGTCCGCTCTCGCCCGGCGTCGAGTTGTGCGCGTACCGGATCGTCCAGGAGGCCCTGACCAACGTGCTCAAACACGCCCGCACCGCGCGGGTGGAACTGACGGTGGAGTACGAACCCACCCGACTGCGCATAGCGGTGTGCGACGACGGCGGGGAACCCGACCCCGACGCGACCCCACAGACCCGGAATTCGGGCAGAATCGGGGGCGCGTCCGGACACGGCCTGATCGGCATGTCCGAGCGCGCCAGGCTCTACGGCGGGACGTTCTCCGCCGAACCGCGCCCGGAAGGAGGGTTCGAGGTCGGCCTCGTCCTGCCCATCCCGGCCGAGCCCGGCACGTCGGGCGGCAAGGTCGGGGGCACGGGCGACACGTAGGTCGCCTCGGACCGACGTGACGGAAGGAACGACGGGGTGACCAAGGTACTTGTGGTGGACGACCAGGTCCTGATCCGGGCGGGTCTGGCCGCCCTGTTACGCGCGGCCCCCGGCATCGACGTGGTGGGCGAGGCGTCCGACGGGGCCGAGGCCGTGGACATGGCGGCGAAGCTGCGACCCGAACTGATCCTGATGGACATCCGGATGCCCGGGGTGAGCGGCGTGGTCGCCACGGAACGCATCCTCGCCGCCGCCGAGGGCAACCCGCCCCGGATCGTCATGCTGACCACCTTCGACCTGGACGAGTACGTCTACGCCGCCCTGCGCGCCGGCGCCTCCGGGTTCCTGCTCAAGGAGATCGGCCCGCAACGACTGCTCGCCGCGATCGACGCGGTGATGGCCGGCGACATGCTCTTCGCGCCCAGCGTCACCCGGCGACTGATCGAGACGTACGTGGCAGCCGCGCCCGCCTCGCCGGACGCCGACGTGCCGCCGGCCCTGGACGCGCTGACCGGACGGGAGTTGGAGGTGCTGCGCCTGGTCGGCAAGGGCCTTGCCAACACCGAGATCGCCGGCACGCTCGTGGTCACGGAGTCCACCGTCAAGACCCACTTCAACCGGGCGCTGGCCAAGCTGAACCTGTCCAGCCGGGCGCAGGCGGTGGTGTTGGCGTACGAGACGGGGTTGGTCACACCCGGGGGCCGGCGGTCCTGAGGCGGCTCACGCGTCCTCGTCACCTTCGGTCGCCGCCGTCGCCGGCTCGGCGAGTCGCGCGAGTTTCGCCAAGACCTCCGGGTCGAGCGCGGCGGCGATCGGGCGGCTGCCACGGGCGGACAGTTCGGCGAACCAGCCCTGGAAGTACGCACGCACCGCGTCGGCCTGCGCGGCGGTGTACCCGAGTCGGCGGAAGTCCGCGTCCTCGCGCTCGGTGACGTGCTTGAACCCGGTCAGGAAGTCCGCGGCGCGCAGTTCGGGGTCGTAGGCCAGCGCCAGTTCGAGCAGCCGCCCGGTGTCGTAGCCGGCGGAGAGCGCGAACACGTCGAAGGCGTCCCGGAGTTCGGCCCGCGACCCCAGGGTGACCACTTTCGCGGCGGCGAGGTCGTCGGGATGCAGCACGGGGACGTCGCCCACCACGACCGGCTCGTGCCGACGCGGCCCGACGTACAGGCTCACCGGGATCGCCCGCTTGGCGCCCGGCGCCCGGACGTTGAGCCGGACCCGGGTCTTGCCGGCCGCCTTGCCGTCGACGCCCACGCCGAACCCCGCCTCGGTCAACGCGGCCACGATCGCGGCCCGCGCGGCCCCGAGCCGCTTGCCGTCACGCGCGGCCAGGGCGAGGTCGACGGTGTCACCGTCCCGCTCCACGAGCCCGTGCCGCGCCAACCCCCGACTGCCGCCCAGGGCAACCCCGAAGGGCTCGCCGGCGGTCGCGGCGATGCGGATGATCTGCTCTTCGGGGGTGTGCGGCACGGTGTCGAATCCTCGCGTTTCGGGACTCACAGCGTACGCGGAGACCGGCGCGGGGGCTGCCGGGACCCGAAAGGGCCCGCCGCGCGGGAGCTTGCGTGGCGGGCCCTCTCCGGTTGCGGGTCAGGCGAGTGGTGGGGCCGCTTCCGACAGGGCCTCGATGGCCGCGGTGAAGCAGGATGCCGGAGGGGTTACCAGGCCGGCGCCGACCTGGCCGGTGCCGGCCACCTTGCCGGCGATGCCGGTGTTGATCTGGGGCAGGATGCCGGTGCGGACGACCTTGGTGACGTCGATGCCCGTGGGTGTGCCGCGGAAGTCGAGGACCGGGATCTGGTAGGCCGGGTTCTCCGCCAGCGTGATCTCGTACATCCGCCGCGTCGCGGCGAGTGCGTCGTCGACCTCGCCGCCGATGAAGCGCACGATCGCCGGCGCCGCCGCCATCGCGAAGCCGCCGATGCCGGCCGTCTCGGTGATCGCCGAGTCGCCGATGTCCGGGTTGGCGTCGTCGGGGCCGTAGGCGCCCAGGTACAGGCCGTCCGGCACCTCGGCCGGGCCGGTGTACCAGCGGTCGCCGGTGCCGGAGACCTGGATGCCGAAGTCGGTGCCGTTGCGGGCCATCGCCACCACGAGCGAGGAGCCCGGTACGTCCCGGCCCGCATCCATGGCCAGCTTGCACGCCGGCATGTCCAGGTTCAGGAAGAAGTGGTCGTTGCCGCCGACGAAGCGGGCCGCCTCGGCGATGTCCTTGGTCGGCGCGCCGCTGTCGACCATGCTGGGCAGCAGTTCGCGCAGGAGCATGAGCGTGCCCGCGCGGTTGCGGTTGTGGCCCTCGTCGCCCATCTGGAGCATCTGCGCGATGATCGCGCGGATGTCGATCGGCTCACCCGCGCGCACCGCGGTGCGCAGCAGCGGGCCGAGCACCGCCGACATCCACTGCAGCCGCTCGATCACCTCGGGCCCGTACGCGCCGTAGCGCAGCACCTTGCCCAGGCCCTCGTTCAGCGAGCACCAGGCGCGGGTGCCGTGCGTGGTGTCCTCCAGCTCGAACATCCACATCGACGGGCTGACCACGCCCGCCATCGGCCCCACCGCGTGATGGTGGTGGCAGGAGTCCAGCTCGGCGTGCCCGTCGGCGAGGAACTTCTCCGCCGCCTCGGGGGTGTCGGCCAGGCCCTCGAAGAGCACCGCGCCGATCAGCGCGCCGCGCATCGGCCCGGACGCCCGCGCCCAGTCGATCGGCGGCCCCGCGTGCCGGAACTGACCCGCCGTCAGGCCCAGTGCCTCGCTCGCCGGCTTGACGTCGACCAGGTGCGGCGTCGACGCCAACACCCGCTCGATCGCGACCTTGTTGGCCGCGTCGCGCCGCTCGTCGGCGAGTACGCGGGCCAGCGCGTCGGAGGTGCCGGGCAGCGGCGGGCGCCAGTCGACGGCGGTCACGGGGACGGCCTGCGCGGCGAGCGCGTCGGCGAGCAGTTCGGCGCCGACCGCGACCACCGACGGGTCCTGGGTGAGAAGACGGTTGGGAGCGCTCACGCGTCGAGCCCTTCTACGATCGCCACGGCGCGCCGGGCGGCCTCGGCATTGGACAGGTGGACCTCGGCGCCGGCGTCGGCCAGCGTGCGGGCCTGGGCCTCCAGGTCCTGCGGGTCCAGGTCGGTTCCGCACAGCGAGATCAGTACGACGGGCGCGTCGGGGCCGGCCGTGCGCAACACCGCGGCCAGGTCGGCGGCCGGGTCGGCGTGTGCGCCGTGGCCGAGTACGACGTCCAGGAGCAGCACCGCGGCGGCCGGGTCGGCCAGTTCCTCGGCGAGGCGTTCCAGGCGCAGGCTCGGGTCGATCATCGGGTGCGGGCGACCCGCGGTCAGGCCGTCGTCGCCGAAGTCGATCATCAGGTGGCCGGCCGCGTGCATGTCGGCGGGCAGCGCCCACTCGGGCCGCAGCGGGATGTTGGACGCGACCGGTCCGAGCCGGTCGGCGGCGATGATCATCGCCTCGTCGCACAACGTGCCGCCGCAGAACAGCCCGCGCAGCGCGCCGGTACGCGGCGTGCGCGGCGACTCGGGCAGCCACACCCGGTCCTCGACGCCGGCGTGGCCGATCGCGGCGAGCGCCTTGGTGGCGGCGGCCGTCAGGTCGTCCCGGCCCTGCCCGAGGAAGGCCAACTGCACCGGCGTGCTCAGGGTCGCGGCATAACGCTCGACCTCGGCGGCCACCGCGTCGGCCGGCGGCTTGGACACGACCACGATCAGCTCGGTGTTCGGGTCGGCGTCCAGCATGGCCAGCGCCTGGAGCGTGGAGCGGGCGCCGACGGCCTCGCTCAGGTCGCGTCCGCCCACGCCGAGGCAGTGGCTGACCCCGCTGCCGGCCGCGTGCAGCAGGCACATGAGTTCCTGCGAGCCGGTGCCGGAGGCGGCCACGATGCCGATCGGGCCACCGCGCACGGTGTTGGCGAAGCCCAGGCCGACGCCGCCGACCAGCGCGGTGCCGCAGTCCGGGCCCATCACGAGCAGGCCGCGCTCGCGGCCCATGTCCTTGAGCCGGATCTCCTGCTCGACCGGCACGTTGTCGCTGAAGATCAGCACGTCCAGGCCCGCTTCCAGGGCGTCGACGGCCTCGGCGAAGGCGTGCGGTCCGGGGACCGAGATCAGCGCCAGGGTGGCGTCGGTGCCGGAGGCGGCGGCGGTGCGGATCGTGCGCGGCGGCACGCCGGCGGCCGCGCCGATCCCGCCGCCACCGCCGGTGGACAGCTCCAGGGACGTCTCCAGGACCGCCTTGGCACGGCTCAGCGCGTCCTCGTCCTCGGCCCGGATCGCCACGATCAGGTCGTTGGGTCCGGCGCCGTCGGGGGTTTCGAAGCCCATGCCCGCCAAGAGGCCGACGTTGAGTTCGGTCGCCATGGCGACGAGCGCCTTGGTCACCCCGTCCACCGCGGATACCGATCGGCTCACCTGCATCAGGCTGACCGAGTCTCGGTATGTTCCGCGGCGCAGCTCAAGCGCGCTGCTCACGGGCGCTCCTTCCTTCGGGGTACGGGAGTTTCGGGTGCGGGAGTTTCGAGTGCGGGAGTTTCGGGTGCGGGAGTTTCGGGTGCGGGAGTTTCGGGTGCGGGGGTTCGGCCGGCGCGGCGCCCGTGCGCATCGCCTCGGCGCCGGCGAGCACGCCGAGGGCGAGGTCCGCGCCGGAGGTGTGACCCACCGTCAGCAGGCGGCGCAGGCACGGGAGTACGTCGGTGTCGCGGCCCATCGCGCCGATCAGGTCGATCAGTTGTGTACAGCCGTCGCCGCGGGCGGCGTGGCCGAGCAGCGCGGCGGACAGGTCGGTGGTGCGGCCCGGGGCGTGTGCGGCGACGCGGGCGCCGAGGGTGTGCGCGTGCCGGGCACCGGCCGCGCCGGGGTCGAGGTGGCGCAGCGCGAGCAGGAAGCCGCAGAGCGCGTCGTCGCCGCTGGGGGTCAGCCCGGGCCCGAGCCCGATCAGGCGCAGCGCGGCGCCGGCGGCCCGTTCGGGGTCGGCGTACGCGTACCGGCTCAGCTCGGCCAGATCGGCCCGGGCGCCGGCGGGCAGCCCGGTGGCGGCGGTGTCCAGCGCGGCGCACAGGGTCGTCACACCGTGGGCGCGGGTACGCACGTCACCGGGCACGGGCGGACGCGGCGGCGTCCACCACCGGACCACGTCCACCCGCAGCGGCCCGAGGCCGACCGCGCCCCCGCCGATCCGCGCGTCGGCGGAACCGGCCGACACCGGAAACGGCGACCGCTCGGTCCGCGCGGCGAGCACGACGGCATTCGGCAGCCGCACGGCGTCGTGCGTACACACCGTCACGACCTCCCCGGAGTCGACATCGGCCAGGTACAGCGCGGCCGGAAACACCCCGAGCACCCGAGCGGCCCGCTCGGGCCCCGCCAACACCGCCCGCAACACCGTCGACGCCGACCCGGGCACGGACACCGGGCCCACCGACGCGGCAGCGCCCGCCGGCGTCACCGCACCCACCGGCACCGGCACACGGCTCACCTCTCCCGGGTCTGCCACGGTCGTGCCTCCCGGTGCGAGCGATGCGAAGCGATGCGGTGCAGTGCGATGCGGTCCGAAGCGGCTGCCGTATACGTCGGAAACGGTACGAAGTCACCCGTGGACACGGTGTGCCCGTGACGCCGGAGGCTCGAGTGCACCGGTGGGGCGTCTTGTCCGAACCGATTTGAATCGGACCGGCTCTATGTCTGTTGTGAACGTAATCCAATGGCTATGGTCCTCGAATGGAGCAAGTTGCCAACCTTGGCGCACTTAATTCGCGTAATCTGCCAAGCCCTGGCGGAGGCCCCGGCGGGGTGCGAACCGCGAGTACCGGCACGCTCGTTCGCGGCGTCCCCGTCCGCGACGTGCTCAGCCTCTCCAGCCTGTCGGGCGCCGAACTGATGGCCGGCGAGCGCGGCCTGGACCGCGTCGTGCAGCGACTCAACGTGATGGAGGTCCCGGACATCCTGCCGTGGACCAAGCCGCACGAACTCCTGCTGACCACCGGATACCCGCTGCGCGAGACCCCGCAGTCCCTGTGCGACCTGGTCACCGCGCTCGAATCGCGCCGGCTGGCCGCGGTCGGCATCAAGCTCGGCCGCTACCTCGACGAGTTGCCCGCCGACATGCTGGCCGCCGCCGACCGGGTCGGCCTGCCCATCATCCGGCTGCCCGACGACGTCGCCTTCGACGACATCCTCAACCAGGTGCTCACCGACATCCTCAATCGGCAGGCCGCGGTGCTGGCCCGCTCCGAGGAGGCGCATCGCGCACTGGTCAGCGTCGTCCTCGCGGGCGGCGCCCTCGAAGCGATCACCGACGAGCTCAGCCGCCTGCTCGGCGGCACCGTCATGGTCACCACCCCCGACGGCCGGCTCCTGGCGTCCTCCGAATCCGACAACGAGGGCGAGACGGCGCGGCAGACCGCCACCACACGCCGCGCGCTGTTCGACGCCTCCGGCCGCTTCCGCGTCGAGCGCTTCAAGCACGGCGCCGGCGCCCTGGAGGATCCCGGTACCGGCGTGGCGCTCGTACCGATCCTGGCCGGCGCCCTCGACCATGGTCGGGTGGTCCTGATCTCCGCCGGTCGTACCCTTGACGAGAGCGACATCCAGGTGCTCGAACGGGCCGCGGCCACCGCCGCCCTCGTGATCACCAAGGACCTCGCGGTCGCCGCCGTGGAGAGCAAGTACCAGGGCGACTTCATGCGCGACCTGCTGGCCGGGCGGGCGGGCGATCCCGCGCACACCGTGCGGCACTGCGCCTCACTCGGCTGGGCCATCGACCGCCCGCTGATCGTGGTGGTCGCCCAGCTGGAGCCGGGCGAGAGCCCCGACCCCGACTCCGACGATCTACGGCCCGCCCACGAGCGGTTCGCCACCGCCTGGGGCATGGTCGTGCGCGAGCGCGACTCGCGCGCGGCGGTGGTGGGCTACAGCCAGGAGGTGGTGGTCGTGATGGGTGCCTCCCAGCGCACCGCGCCCGGCGAGACGGTCCGCCAGATGGTCACCCAGGTCTCCGGCGACGGCGGCGGTGGACGCCGGTCGTTCTCCACCGGGGTCAGCCGCGTGGTCACCGACCCGGCGCTGCTCCCCGAGGCGTACGAACAGGCCCGCCGCGCGGCCAAGGTCGGCCGCCAGATGCACGGCCCGGGCGGCATCGCCGACTTCGACAGCCTGGGCGTCTACCGGCTGCTCAGCCTGGTCCCCGACTCCGCCGAACTGACCAGCTTCATGCGGGAGACCCTCGGCGAACTCGCGAGCCGCGAGGACGAGGAGACCACCGATCTGCGCACCACCCTGGAGGTGCTCCTGGACACCAACCTGAACGTGGCCGAGACGGCCCGGATCCTGCATTTCCACTACAACACGCTGCGCTATCGGATCGGCAAGCTGGAACGACTGCTCGGCGCGTTCACCACCGACTCGCATCTACGGCTCAACATCATGCTGGCGCTCCAGGTGCGCCGCATGCGCGGGCTGTAGCGCGGCGCGCACGTACGGAGAAAGCCTTGGTCGTTCATCCATACGCCGACACACGACGGCAACAAACCTTGGGTGAATTCCACAACACCACCGGGCGAGCTCTGTCACCTATCACCCAAGCCCCGGTGACGGACCCGTCCATAACCTTCCCCCAACCTCGTGGCGAGACCGGCGGACTCCACCGGATCGCGCTCACCGTGCCGGGTCGTGCGACAACGAATCGCCCTCGCACCCCCCTACGCCTGGAAGGCGGCTGAACATGGCACTCGGCTTGGGATGGAAGCTCTACGGGGACGGCAGCACCCCACCTCCGGGTGAGGTCGTACGCCCCGACGAACGGCTCTCGTGGGGTCGGACCATCGGTCTGGGAGCACAGCACATCGTCGCGATGTTCGGCGCGACATTCGTTTTCCCGGTGATCATGGGCCTGGACCCGAACCTGGCGATCATGATGTCGGGTCTGGCCACCGTGGTCTTCCTGCTCGTCGTGCAGGGGAAGATCCCCAGCTACCTCGGCACCAGCGCCGCGTTCGTCGGCGCGGTCACCACGATCCGCGCCTCCGGCGGCTCCAGCGCGACGGTCACCGGCGCGATCCTGGTCGCCGGCGCCGTACTCGCGCTCGCGGGCGTGCTGATCCACCTGCTCGGCGCCGAAGTGGTCAACAAGGCCCTGCCGCCGGTGGTCACCGGCGCCGTGGTGCTGCTGATCGGCTTCAACCTGGCCCCCGTGGTGGCCAAGACCTACTGGCCCCAGGACCAGTGGATCGCGATCCTGACGATGACCGCGGTGATCGCGATGACCGTGCTGCTGCGCGGCTTCTGGTCGCGCATCGCGATCTTCCTCGGGCTCGTCTTCGGCTACGTGTTGTCGTGGCTGTTCGACAAGGGGTTCGGCCAGATCACCTCGGTGCAGCCCGGACAGCACGACGGCAAGGAGTTCGCCCACGACCGGGTCGACTTCTCCGGCGTCACCTCGGCCGACTGGTTCGGCATGCCCTCCACGCACGCCCCGGACTTCAAGACCTCGGCGATCCTGGTCGCGCTGCCCGCGGTGATCGCGCTGATCGCGGAGAACGCCGGCCACGTCAAGGCGGTCTCCGAGATGACCGGCGCCGACCTGGACGGCAGCCTGGGCAAGGCGATCACCGCCGACGGTGTCGGCACCATGATGGCCAGCGCCGTGGGCGGCTCGCCGACCACCACCTACGCCGAGAACATCGGCGTGATGGCCGCCACCCGGGTCTACTCCACGGCCGCCTACTACGTGGCCGCAGTCGTCGCCGTGCTGTTCGGCCTGTGTCCGAAGTTCGGCGCGCTGATCGCGGCCACCCCGGGCGGGGTGCTCGGCGGCATCACCGTCGTGCTCTACGGCATGATCGGCCTGCTCGGCGCCAAGATCTGGATCGAGAACAAGGTCGACTTCGCCAACCCGATCAACCTCGTCCCGGTCGCGGCCGGCGTGGTCATCGGCATCGGCGGCGTCGCGATCAAGTTCAACGACGACTTCGTCATCGAGGGCATCGCGCTCGGCACCATCGTGACCCTGGTGGTCTACCACGCCCTGCACGCCCTGGCCCCCGCGCACATGCGCGACCCCAAGGCCCCCGCCGACGTCGAACTCGAGGGCGGTACCGCGCTGTCCCTGGGCACCGTGGAGGAACACCCGCCCGGCGGCAAGCCGTTGGCCGGCAGCAGTGCCGCGCCCCCACCGCCGCAGAGCTGACCCACCCACCCGCACCACCGCACGCACCACCTGGAGGGGACGACACGTGAAGCCGCCGGCATTCCGATATCACGCACCGACCGACCTGGCCGAGGCCCTCGACGCCCTCGCCGAGGTCGGCCACGACGGAAAGGTCCTCGCCGGCGGCCAAAGCCTGATCCCGATGCTCAACATGAGACTCGCCGCCCCGGCCCACCTGGTGGACATCAACGGGCTCAGCGAGTTGGCCTACGTCCGCACCGACCCCGGCGGCGTCGCGGTGGGCGCGCTCGCCCGGCACGCCGAGGTCGAGGCGGACGAGGCCGCACACGCGGCGGTCCCGCTGCTGCGCCAGGGCCTGCGCCTGGTCGCCCACCCGGTGATCCGCAACCGCGGCACCACCGTGGGCAGCCTCGCGCACGCCGACCCCTCCGGCGAGATGACCGCCGTACTCGCCCTGCTCGGCGGCTCGATGACGCTCGCCCGCAAGGGCTCGACCCGCACGGTCGCCGCCGAGGACTTCTTCGTCGGCCCGCTGGAGGCCGCCATCGAGGAGGGCGAACTCGCCGTCGCCGCCTACTTCCCCCGCCTGCCGGGCCGCACCGGCACCGAGTTCGTCGAGATCGCCCGCCGGCACGGCGACTACGCGATGTGCGGGGTCGCGGCGGCGGTCACCGTCGACGACGACCTGCGCATCGTCTCGGCCCGCGCCGCCTACCTCTCGCTCTCCCCCGTCCCGCTCGTGCTCGACCTCACCGACGCGCTGATCGGCCGCACCGCCGACACCGCCGTGTGGCAGGACGCGGCGACGCTGGCCGCCGGGAGCCTGGAGCCCGAGGGCGACATCCACGCCACCGCCGAATACCGCGCCCAACTGGCGGGCGTACTCACCGTCCGGGCACTGCGCACCGCCACCGAGCGCGCGGCCCTGGTCGACCCCAACGGCACCACAGGCACCACCAGCACCGAGCGGAGCGCCCGATGACCGAGACGCAGATCCCCACCGAGCAGCGGCTCGACATCCGGCTGAGCGTGAACGGCGTACTGCACACCACCACCGTCACCCCGCGCCGGCTGCTCTCCGACTGCCTGCGCCACGACCTGGGCCTTACCGGCACCCACGTCGGCTGCGAACACGGCGTCTGCGGCGCGTGTACCGTGCGCATCGACGGCAAGCCGATGCGCGCCTGCCTGATGTTCGCGGTCAGCGCCCAGGGCCACGAGATCACCACCGTCGAGGGCCTCGCCGAGCCCGACGGCACCATGCACCCCGTACAGCAGGCGTTCCGCGAGTGCCACGGCCTCCAGTGCGGCTTCTGCACCCCCGGGTTCCTCACCGTCGTCTCCGCCTTCCTGGAGGAGAACCCGACGCCCACCGAGGAGGAGGCCCGTGAGGCGGTCTCCGGCAACCTGTGCCGCTGTACCGGCTACCAGAACATCGTCAAGTCCGTGCTGCGGGCAGCCCAGATTTCCCAAGAAGGCAAGATCACCGAGGAACGCAAGGGCTGCGCGCACGCCGAGGGGGACGCCCGATGACCACCAAGATGTTCGGCGCACCGGTGCAACGCACCGAGGACCTGCGCCTGTTGGTCGGCAACGGCCGCTACCTCGACGACCTGGGCGAGGGCGCCTACGAGGCCGCGTTCGTGCGCAGTCCGCACGCGCGGGCCCGGATCACCGGAATCGACGTCACCGGCGCGCTCGACGTCGACGGCCTGATCGCGATCTACACCTACGAGGACCTGGCCGGCCGGGTCGCCGAACCGCTGCCGCTGCTCATCCCGCACCCCGCGCTCACCCACGGACGCACCGCGTATCCGCTGGCCAAGGAGTTCGTCAACCACGTCGGCGAGGCCGTGGTGATGGTGGTGGCCACCGACCGCTACCTCGCCGAGGACGCGTGCGAGCGGATCACCGTCGAGTACGAGGCGCTGCCGCCGGTGGTCGGCATCGAGAACGCGTTCCGCGCGGACCGCCTCGTGCACGACGACGTGCCGGGCAACTGCGCCGCGCACCTGGTCCAGGAGGTCGGCGACGCGCCGGCCGCGATCGCCGCCGCGCCCAACCGGCTCGAACTGAAGCTGGACATCGAGCGCAGCGCGTGTATGCCGATGGAGGGCCGGGGCGTCTACGCCCGCTGGGACGCGGCCGACGAGAGCCTGCGCGTGTACACCTCGACCCAGACCTCCACGGGTGTCCGCGCCGCCGTGGCGGCCAAGTTGGACCTTCCGCTGGACCGGGTCGAGTGCGTCACCCCGGACGTGGGCGGCGGCTTCGGCGTCAAGATCGTGCACCCGTGGCCCGAGGAGATCCTGATCCCGTGGGCGGCCCGGCTGCTCGACCACGAGGTCAAGTGGACCGAGGACCGCCGCGAACACTTCATCTCCGCCGCCCACGAGCGCGGCCAACTCCAGACCGTACGGGTCGGGTTCGACGACGACGGCCGACTGCTCGGCCTGGACGTGGAGATCCTGCACGACAACGGCGCGTACACCCCGTACGGGATCATCGTGCCGATCATCACCTCGACGCAGCTGCTCGGCCCGTACAAGCCCGGCGCGTACCGGGTCGACTTCCGCAGCCTGTACACCAACACGGTGATAGTCACCCCGTATCGCGGCGCGGGCCGCCCGCAGGGCGTGTTCGCGATGGAGCGGGCGATGGACGCGATCGCCGACCGCCTGGGCAAGGACCGCACCGAGGTGCGCGCGGTCAACTTCATCCAGCCCGACGAAATGCCGTACGACCACGGGCTGTTGTTCCAGGACGGCCGGCCGCTGATCTACGACTCGGGCGACTTCCCCGGCTCGCTGGAGGCGCTGAAGAAGCTGGTCGGCTGGGACGAGTTCGAGGCGTACCGGGCGCAGGCGCGCGCCGAGGGCCGCCGGGTGGGCATCGGCGTGGCGTGCTACGTCGAGGGCACCGGCGTCGGCCCGTACGAGGGCGGCCACGTCCAGGTCGAGACCACCGGCAAGGTCGTCGTCGCCACCGGCCTGACCAGCCAGGGGCAGGGCCACCAGACGGTGTTCGCGCAGATCGTCGCCGACGAGCTGGGCGTGCCGATCGAGGACGTCACCGTCACCACCGGCGACACCCGCCGATTCCCGTACGCGGTGGGTACGTTCGCCTCGCGCGCGGCGGTGATGAGCGGCAACGCCATCGCGCTGGCCGCGCGCAACGTCAAGGCCAAGGCGCTGCGGATCGCCGGCGAGGCGCTGGAGGCCGACCCGCGCGACCTGGAGATCGTGGACGGCCACGTGCGGGTCAAGGGCAGCCCCGGCGCGTCGGTCGCGCTGGGCACCGTGGCGGTGTTGTCCAACCCGCTGCGTTATGCGTTCGACGAGGCGTCCAAGGCGGCCACCCAGCTGACCGGCAAGGCCGACTTCTCCAAGCCGCCGGTCGCCGAGGACGACGAACCGGGCCTGGAGGGGCGCGACTACTACTCGCCGCCGACCGCGACGTTCGCCAACGGGATGCACGCGGTGATCGTGGAGACCGATCCCGACACCGCCGAGATCCGCATCCTGCGCTACTGCGTCGTGCACGACTGCGGGCACCTGATCAACCCGATGATCGTCGAGGGCCAGGTGCACGGCGGCGTCGCCCAGGGCGTCGGCGGCGCGCTGTACGAGCGTATGGAGTACGACGAGCACGGGCAGTTGGTGAACGCGTCGTTCATGGACTTCCTGATGCCGTACGCCAGCGAGGTCCCCAAGATCGAGATCGACCACCTGGAGACTCCTTCCCCGCTCAACCCGCTCGGCATCAAGGGCGCGGGCGAGGCGGGCGTCATCCCCGCGGCGGCGGTGTTCGCGTCCGCGATCGAGGACGCCGAGGGCTTCCCGATCACGCGGATGCCGATCCAGCCGTCCGAACTCTTCCACCTGCGCAAGCGGTTCGCCGCCGGCGAGATCCCGGCGCTGCGCCGGGGCGCCGACCATGCCGCCGGCACCCACCGTTAAGGAGCACGACCCAGCATGAAGGTCCAAGGAAACGCCATCCTGAACGCCCCTGCCGACAAGGTCTGGGCGGCGCTGAACGACCCGGCCGTGCTCACCCGCACGATCCCCGGCTGCGAGAAGCTGGAGGAGACCGGCCCCGACGCGTACCGGATGACGGTGACGATGGGCGTCGCCTCGATCAAGGGCACCTACCTGGGCAACGTGCAGCTCACCGACCAGGTACCGCCGGGCTCGTTCATGCTCAAGGCGTCCGGCTCGGGCGGTCCGGGCACGGTCAGCGCCGAGGTGAAGGTGACGCTGGAGGACATCGACGGCGGCCGGACGCGGTTGGAGTACGACGCAGAGGCCGTGGTCGGCGGCGTGATCGGCGGTGTCGGGCAGCGCATGCTGACCGGGGTCGCCAAGAAGACGGCCGGCGAGTTCTTCAAGTCGGTGGACAAGATCCTGACCGGGCAGACGCCGCCGACGGCCGCGCCGAAGGGCGGCGTGCCGGCCGCGGTCAACGGAACTCCCGTGGTGGCGGCGGCGGATGGCGGCGCGGTCGCGGCTCCGGCGGGTACGTACGCGGCCCCGGCGTCCGCCTTCTCCGGCGACGACTTCGCCAAGGGCGCGCTGTTCGGAGCGGCGGTGGCGCTGCTCGGCGCGATCGTCGGCGGCGTGATCGCGCGTCGGCGCTGATCCGGTTCGTTTCGGGAAGGGAGCGACAACATGCGTGCGTTCACGGCCGCGGCCGTTCAGGTCGTGCCTCGCCCGGGGCCGCTCACCGCGGCGGTGGTCGAGGCGAACATCGCCCACGCGTTGCAGTGGGTGACCCGCTGCGTCGAGTCGACCGGCGCGGAGTTGGTGGTACTGCCCGAGAGTGTGACCACCGGCTTCACCCCGGCGCTGCCCGCCGAGGAGTTGTGGGACCTGGTCGACGCCGTCCCGGGCAGGCTCACCGAGCCGTTCCAGGAGCGGGCCCGGGAGTTGGGCGTGCACCTGGTGTGGGGTACGTACGAGCGCGGCGCCGAGCGCGGCGAGGTGTACAACTCGTCGGTGCTGGCCGGTCCGGACGGGCAGGTGCTCGGCGTGTACCGCAAGACCCACCCCTTCGGCCCCGAACTGCGCTCGCGCGGTGGGTGGGTCACGCCCGGTGAGCACGTCAGCGTGGTGGAGACCGACCTCGGTCGGATCGGCATGATCATCTGCTTCGACGGCGACTACCCGGAGCTGAGCCGGATCCAGGCCGTGCAGGGCGCCGAGGTGATCTGCCGTCCGTCGGCGCTGCTGCGCTCCGCCGACCTGTGGGAACTCACCAACCGCGCGCGGGCGTACGACAACCACGTCTACGTCGTCGGCGCCAACGCCACCGGCAGCGACCCGGCGGGCGTGTTGTACTTCGGCAACTCGATGATCGTCACGCCGGGCGCCGAGGTGATCGCGCGCGGGTCCTCACACGAGGGTTGGGTCTCGGCCCGGCTCGACCCGGAGCGCGCGTTGGCGTCGCTGACCCCGGGTTCGAGCGTGCCGCAGGTGTTCGACCACCTGGCCGACCGCAACCTGGACCTGATCGCCAACTACGCGGACGACCTGGTGCGTCCGGCGAAGACGACGTTCCCGCACGGGTAGGCGGGACGGGCGGTTGCCACGAACGACCGACGGGCCGGCGGGGTTGCTCCCCCGCCGGCCCGTCGCGCGTAGCATGCATGGCGACACCGCACGGGGGGATCCGACATGGAGTACCTGTTCTACTGTCGCGACCGGCCGGGGACTCGCGCACTGCGCGACGAACTCCTGGAAGCACACTGGGCGTTCATGGACCGCTACGCCGAGGGCATGATCGCCCGGGGGCCGACGTTCGCCGCCGACGGGCAGACGGTGACCGGCAGTGTGCACATCGTCGATCTGCCGGATGCCGACGCGGTCCGGGAGTTCGCCTACGACGAGCCGAACCACCGGGCGGGCGTGTACGAGCCGGAGGTGCTGATCCGCCGGTGGGGCAACACGCTGGGCCGGAAGATGTGGGACTTCACGGGCGGTTCGCCCGCCGGGCCGCGCTTTTTGCTCCTCGCCCACGCTCGGCCCGGCAGCACGGCGGCCCGGGACGCGCTGCACGCCGAACAGCGCCGCCATCTGTTCGACGGCGAGCACGCCGGATCACTGATCGTGTGCGGGCCGCTGCTGTCCGAGGACGGTGCGCGGTGGCTGGGCACCGCGATCCTGGCCGAACTCCCGGACCACGCGACGGCGCAGGCGCTGCTCGGGCGGAGCCCGTATGCGCGGGCCGACCTGTACGCGAGCATCGAGGCGCACAGTTGGTGCTTCGGCGGCCGGGATCAGGACGACGACTGATCGGCTCGGCCGCTATTTGCCGAAGCGGCGTTCGCGGGTGGCATACGAGCGCAGTGCGCGCAGGAAGTCCACGTGCCGGAAGGCCGGCCAGTAGCAGTCCACCCAGTGCATCTCGGCGTAGGCGGACTGCCAGAGCAGGAAGCCGGACAACCGCTGCTCGCCGGATGTGCGGATGATGAAGTCGGTGTGGGCGGCGGTCGGCGAGTACAGGTGCCGCGAGATGTCCTCGATCTCGAACCGCTCGACCAGCTCGGCCGGGTCGCCGCCGGCCGCCATGTGCTGCTCGAACGCGCTCTTGACCGCGTCGACGATCTCCCGCCGGCCGCCGTACCCGACCGCGACGTCCACCCTGAGCCCGCCGCGCCCGGCCGTCGCGGCGGTGGCCTCCTTGAGCACCCGGGCACCGGCACCGGGCAGCATGTCCAGCGAGCCGATCACCTGGACCTCCCAGGAGCGGCCCTCGGCGGTGATGTCCCGGACGGTCTCCTCGATGATCTCGATCAGCGGGCCCAGCTCCTCGGCGGGCCGGCCGAGGTTGTCGTCGGAGAGCATGAACAGGGTCACGTGCTCGATCCCGGCGGCACTGCACCAGCCCAGGAACTCGGTCACCTTCGCGCCGCCGGCGCGGTAGCCCTCCCGCACGTCGGAGTGTCCCGCCTTGCGCGCCCAGCGCCGGTTGCCGTCGAGCATGATCCCGACATTCTGCGGACGCGGCAGCCCGACCAGGGTCGAGGCCAGCCGGCGCTCGTACACCGCCTCGATCGGCCGTCGAATGAACAGCGGGAGCAGCTTCATGACCTTCTCCGTCGCATCACGTCGTGGCAGCCTCGGCGGACCCTACCAGGGGGTTACCTCACCCGCTTCGCCAAGCGTCCCCAAAGCCGTTACCACACAGGCTACTTGGCCGGGTGCCACACCCGAGGACGCGCCCGGGGCCACTGTAGTGCATGTGTCACATATAGGACCATTACGGTATATCGGCTACTCGCCATCCGGTGCCATTTCGACCGGGCGAACCACACGCCCGCCGGCCGCGGCGCGGGAACCCTTGTGTTCGGCGGGTGGGGCCGGTCGGTGCCTGGCAGGCTGGATTGCCTGCGGACGAGGGGGCACGGGTGGGCGTGGGGCGTGCGGTGGTGGTGGGGATCGGGCGTTTCGAGGCGGACGCCTCGGGTGAGGAGGTTCCGGTCGGCGGTTCGGCGTGGGCGGAGTTGCCGTTCGTGGACGTGGTGATGCCGCGGGTGTCGGCGGCGTTGGAGCGTCTGGGGTACGCGACGCGGGTGCATCGGGACGTCGGCTCGGCGGCGTTGCGTGCGGCGGTGGCGGGAGCGATCGGAACGGCGCGGGTGGTGTACGTGGCCTCGCACGGGAAGGCGAGCGGTTCGAATCCGGGGCGGGTGGACGTGGTGCCGGCGGACGCGCGGGTGGGGCACGGGACGAACGCGGCGCAGTGGGTGGACGACGCGCAGGAGTGCGGTGTGGCGACGTTGTTCCTGTTCGATCTGTGCCGGTCCGGTCGGGCGGCGGCGCTGCCGCACCTGGTCCACGGTTCGCATGCGCCGGCCAACGCGTGGGTGATCGCCGCGTCGGGCAGCGGCGAGGACGCGTACGACGGGCGGTTCAGCCTCGCGTTGGCCGAGGTGTTGGAGGAGCTCGCCCGGACCGGGTTGGACACCGACCCGGCGCGCTCCCACGTCCCGTTCTCGACGGTGACCCGGCGGGTGCGCCGGCGGGTGGAGCGGATGCCGGGGCCGGTGCAGAGCGTGCAGAGCACCGCGATGGTCCTGGCCGAGGACGAACCGGCGTTGCCGTTCTTCCCCAATCCCTTCCACGATCCGGCCGCGGCGAGCGTGGCGGATGTCGATCCGGCGCTGCGCGTCTTCCTCGCCCCGGGTGACGCTCGGCACTTCGCCGACAAGGCCGGTACGCAGTTCACCGGCCGGCGCTCCCAGCTGCGCGCGCTCGCGCCGTGGCTGGACGACGTCGACGCGGGTGGTCTTCGGGTGGTGGTGGGCAATCCCGGGGTGGGCAAGTCGGCGTTGCTGGGCGCACTTGCGTGTGCCGCGCACCCCGAGCTGGTCCCGGTCGCGCCGCACGTGCGGGCGCGGTTGGCCCGCGATCCGCAGGGCTGCCCCTCGGTCAACGACCGATTGGCGGCGGTCCACGCCCGCAACCGCACCACCACCGAGGTGTTCACCTCGATCGCGCGCCAACTCGACCCCGCCACCACACCGGACGAACCGCTGGACGCCGCCGGGCTCACGAGCCTGCTCCTCGGCGCGGGCGAGGTACCGGCGGTCGTCGTGGACGCCTTGGACGAGGCATCGGACCCGGTTGGGTTGTGCGCGGAACTGGTGCGCCTGGCCGGTACGGTCCGCGCCGATGGCCGCCCGGCAGTCCGCCTGCTGGTGGCCACCCGTCCTTGGCCGCAGTTCGCCGCGCTGTTCGACCTGGCGAAGGCGGCGGGCGGCCTGGTGGACCTGGACGACGCCGACCCCGACGAGGTCCGCGCCGACGTCGCGGACCACCTGGCCGGCATCCTCGCGACGACGCCCGGCTACGCCCCGCCTCGGATGCGCGCGATCCGCGAGCGCCTGGCGCGCGCCGTCGCCGATCGCCTCTCCCCGCCCGGCGGGCAGCGGGCGCAGTGGGGGGCGTTCCTGGTGGCCGGGATCTTCACCCGACACCTGGCGCGAATACCCGCCCCGGACAGCGTCGAAGCGGCCGTGAGGCTGGGCTCCTCCGTCCCCACGACGCTTCCCGCCGTCCTCGATCTGGACCTGGCCGCCCACCCCCACGGCCGCGACATCCGCGCCATCCTCGCGGCCACGGCCCTGGCCCGCGGAGAGGGCATGCCCCTGGAGGTGGCCCTGCCGCTCGCCGGCCTGTTCGCCGACCTGGACCCCGAACGCGCACGCATCCTCCTGCCCGACGCCCTGTTCTACCTGCGCGCCACCCCCGACACCGACGGCACCCTGCTCCACCGCCTCTTCCACCAGGCCCTGGTCGACCACCTCACCGACCCGTCCACCACTCCCACAGCCGACGACGTCCTCGACCACCTCCTGGCCACGCACACCACCCACGACGGCCACGTCCGCGACTGGGGCACCGCACCCCCCTACCTCCTGCGACACGCCCTCAAGCACGCCGAGGCCGCCGGCCGCCTCGACGAACTCCTCGCCGACAGCGAGTACCTGGTCCACGGCGACCCGGCCGCCCTCGTCCCCGCCTTCCCCCACGCACACACCGACGATGCCCGAACGGCCCGGGCCGTCTACCGCACCTCCATCGGCCGGCACCGGCACACCGACCCCACCACCCGCCGCCGCATCCTCACCCTCGACGCGGCACGCCACAACGCCGCCCCGCTCGTGACCGCCTTCACCGACAGGACCCACGCGGGCACGTGGACGGCGGTCGCGGCAACGGGCGGGCACCTCAACCCGGCGTGGCGCGACACCCTCACAGGACACACCGGCTGGGTGAATGCGGTGGCGTGCACGGTCGTGGACGGGCGACCGATGGCGGTGACCGGCTCCGACGACCGCACGGTGCGGGTGTGGGACCTGACCAGCGGCCGGCCACGCGGCAGACCCCTCACCGGACACACCGACGCGGTGCGTGCGGTGGCGTGCACGGTCGTGGACGGGCGCCCCGTCGCAGTAACCGGCTCCGACGACCACACGGTGCGGGTGTGGGACCTGACCAGCGGCCGGCCACGCGGCGAACCCCTCACCGGACACACCGACGCGGTGATTGCGATGGCGTGCGCGGTCGTGGACGGGCGACCGGTGGCGGTGACCGGCTCCGACGACGACACGGTGCGGGTGTGGGACCTGACCAGCGAACAACCACGCGGCAAGTCCCTTATGGGACCCACCGGCTGGGTGCTTGCGGTGGCGTGCACGGTCGTGGACGGGCGACCGGTGGCGGTGACCGGTGCCGGCGACTGCACGGTGCGGGTGTGGGACCTGACCAGCGGCCGGCCACGCGGCGAACCCCTGACCGGACACACCGACGCGGTGATTGCGGTCGCGTGCACGGTCGTGGACGGGCGACCGGTCGCGGTGACCGGCTCCCGGGATCACAGCGTGCGGGTTTGGGACCTGTTCAGCGAACAACCGCGCGGCGAACCCCTGCCCGGACACACCGGCTGGGTGAATGCGGTGGCGTGCACGGTCGTGGACGGGCGACCGATGGCGGTGACCGGCTCCGACGACCGCACGGTGCGGGTGTGGGATCTGATCGGAAACCGGCCGCGCGGCGAACCCCTCACCGGACACACCGGCTCGGTGATTGCGGTCGCGTGTGCGGTCGTGGAAGGGCAACCGGTCGCGGTAACCGGCTCTTTCGACCTCTCGGTGCCGGTGTGGGACTTGACCAGCGGTCAGCCGCACGGCGAACCTCTCACCGGACACACCGGCGCGGTGATTGCGGTCACGTGCACGGTCGTGGACGGGCGTCCCGTCGCGGTGACCGGCTCCAGCGACTGCACGGTGCGGGTGTGGGACCTGACCAGCGGCCGGCCACGCGGCGAACCCCTGACCGGACACACCGGCTTGGTGAGAGCGGTGGCGTGCACGT
>NZ_JBSHGZ010000017.1:0-159499 GCF_053618075.1 Embleya sp. NPDC055664 | reverse complement strand
CGCACGGTCGTGGACGGGCGTCCCGTCGCGGTGACCGGCTCCCGGGATCACAGCCTGCGGGTTTGGGACCTGACCAGCGAACAACCACGCGGCGAACCCCTCACCGAATACACCCACTCGGTGAATGCGGTGGCGTGCACGGTCGTGGACGGGCGTCCCGTCGCGGTGACCGGCTCCCGGGATCACAGCCTGCGGGTTTGGGACCTGACCAGCGAACAACCACGCGGCGAACCCCTGACCGGACACACCCACTCGGTGAAAGCTGTGGCGTGCACGGTCGTGGAGGGGCGCCCCGTCGCGGTAACCGGTTCCGACGATCGCACGGTGCGAGTGTGGGACCTGACCAGCGGCCGGCCACGCGGCGAACCCCTGACCGGACACACCGGCTCGGTGAATGCGGTGGCGTGTTCGGTCGTGGAGGGGCGCCCCATCGCGGTAACCGGCTCCGAGGACCGCACGGTGCGAGTGTGGGACCTGACCAGCGGTCAACCGCACGGCGAACCCCTGACCGGACACACCCACTCGGTGAAAGCTGTGGCGTGCACGGTCGTGGAGGGACGCCCCGTCGCGGTGACCGGTTCCGACGATCGCACGGTGCGGGTGTGGGGCCTGGGCTCGGGGCAATGCATCGACCGGATCCTCCTGCCCGCTCCCTGCCACGCGCTCGCCGTCGGAGACGGAAATCGGCTGTTCGTCGGATTCGGCGCGGACGTCGCGCTCCTGACAGGCGCCCCTTCACCATCGCCGGCACGGCCGGCCCCCGGGCACGCCGACACCACCACTCAGGAGGATGCGTGACACAGGCCGTCGTGGGAGTCCACGGCATCGGGAACCTCCGCCGCGGCGAGACCCCCGAGCAAGCCGCCCGAACCCTGGGACGCATCTGGCAGACCCACCTCGCCACCGCCCTGCGCCGCGCCGGAGCCGGCGGTGCGTCACCCGAGGTGTCCGTGGCCTACTACGCCGACCTGCTCCGCAAGCCCGGTCGACAGGGCGCCGGGGACGACCTCGACGACCTGGACCCGGCCGAGGCCGAGTTCGCCCGCCGATGGATGGACGCGTTCGACCTGCCCACCGGAGTCGCCGCGGGCCGGTCCACCATCGAGGTGCGCCAGGCCGCCGAGACCCTCGCGCGTATGCGCGGCCTGGGCGCGCCGGCCACCCGGTGGTTCGTCGCGCTCCTGTGCCGGGAGGTCCCCGCCTACCTCGAGGACCCGCACAGCGCCGCCCGCGCCGCCGCCCGCGCCCGCGTCACCGACGCCGTCGAAACCACCGGCGCCCGCGTGGTGATCGCCCACTCACTCGGTTCCGTCGTCGCCTACGAAGCCCTGTGGGCCCGCCCCGACCTGACGATCGACCTCCTGGTCACCCTCGGCTCTCCCCTGGCCCTGCCCCACGCCGTCCTGCCCCGCCTGCGACCCGCACCCGTCCACGACCGCGGCGCACGACCCCCCGGCGTCGCCCGCTGGGTCAACCTCGCCGACCCCGGCGACATCGTCGCCATCCCCAAAGGCGGCATCGGCCGCAACTTCACCGGCGTCGACACGGACGAACACACCCTCATCCACACCTTCGACTTCCACCTCGCCAAGAACTACCTCGCCCACCCACGCCTCGGCGAAATCCTCCGCGACACACCCCGACACCCGGGAAGGACGTAGCAGCGCCGCGAAGTGCCCACGGCATCAGTCGAGTCCGGCGCGTTCGGGCCCGACGCGCCCGCCCGCTCGGCGATCCCCGCGGCCAACGCGACCTTCCCCCGGTGCCGGGTCGCGTCGCGCCTCGTGGTCCGGGGCGATCAGTCGGCGGGAGGGTGGTCTCGGGCGGGCGTAAGGGTGCGGTGGAGCCAGTGGGTGCGGGTCTCGTGCGCGGCTCGGCTTATCGCCGCCTGGGGGGCGTGGGTGTCGAAGCCGTGGAAGGCGCCGGGCCAGACGTGGAGTTCGGCTCGGCCGCCGGCTCGCCAGATGGCGTCGGCGTAGGTGACGGCCTCGTCGCGGAGGGTTTCGGCGGAGCCGACGTCGAGGTAGGCCGGGGGCAGGCGGGACAGGTCGACGGCGCGGGCGGGGGCGGCGTAGGGGGAGACCTCGTGGTCGTGGGTGCGCTCGCCGAGGAGGGCCTGCCAGGCGGTTGCGTTGGAGGTGCGGTCCCAGGGATCGAGACCGGCCATCTGCCGGGCCGAGACGCTGTCGTTGCGGTGGTCGAGCATCGGGGACAGCAGGAGTTGGCCGAGCGGGGTGGGGCCGCCCCGGTCGCGGGTGAGCAGGGCGAGGGCCGCCGCGAGTCCGCCGCCGGCGCTCTTGCCGCCGACGACGACGCGGTCCGGGTCGATGCGGAGGTCGGCCGCCTGTTCGGCGACGTGGACGAGTCCGGCGTAGCAGTCCTCCACCGGTCCCGGGTGACGTGTTCCGGGCGCCAGGCGGTATTCGACGGAGACGACGGCCAGTTCGAGCCGGTGGGCCCACGCGCGCAGGAGGCGCGGGAGTACGGACCACGCGTTGCCGGAGACCATGCCGCCGCCGTGCATGTAGTACAGGAGCGGCAGCGGTCGGGCAACCCCGGCGGGGCGGGCGCTCACGAGCGTGACGTCGGGCCCGTCCGGCGGGCCCGGCACGCGCAGTTCGTCCACCTCGAAGCGTCCGCCGTCCCGCAACCGCTCGGGCGTCGGTCTGGGCCGCACGGCCGCGTCCCGGGCCTGCCGCTCCGCGAGGTTCTCCGGCGTCAGCGGCTGCGCCGACCCCCCGCCGCCCAGTTCGGGGTCGAACGGCGGCGCGGCTCGGAAGGTGCGCGTGGGGTCCATGGGACGCAGTCAACCATCCGCCTGGACGGCCGCCGGCGGCTCAGGTCAGTTCGTCCGCGAGCAGGTCCATCAGCAGGCCGTCCTCCCAGTCGCCCGTGCGGTGGTCGCGCCAGTAGCGCCGCATGACCCCGACGGGCTTGAAGCCGACCTTGGTGTAGCAGCCGATCGCGGCGGCGTTGGCCGCCGCCGGGTCGATGGTCAGCCGGTGGTGGCCGCGTTCGTCCAGCAGCCACCGAGCGAGGGTGCGGACCGTGTCGGAGCCGAGCCCTTCCCCGTGCCGGCGCGCCGTCAGAAACAGGTCGATGCCCGCGTGCCGGAACTCGGGATCGGTCTCCTCGTCGAACTGCACGGCCCCGATGACCTCGCCCTCGAACACGACGGCCCACATGTCGTCGTAGTCCTGCGGCGGCGACCACCACGCCGCCACCTCGGGCTCGGCGACGATGCGATCGAGGATCGCCGATCCGCCTCGACAACCGCCCGCAACACGACCCGATCCCCGCGCAGTTCCATGCCCGCATTCTCCCACCCGCCGGCCATGAACCCCGAACGCCGGGTCGTCACCATGGCCGACGGCGAGGGCGACGGTGGCGCTCACGCGAGCGCCTGGACGGCCTGCCCAAGCGCCGGCACCACCTGGCCGCCGCGCCCGACCCGAGCACCGAACAGGCCGTCGTGTAGCCGATCCCCGAGGTGATGCACATGGACAGCGCCGCCACCGACCGTTTCGACACCGATCGGTTCGAGGCCGGCCGCACCCGGCCCCGGTGGTGCCGGCACCCGCTGCTCAGGCCGCGGGACGTCGGGGCTTGAGCAGGTCCGTGACGAGGGTGTCGACCAGGGCGCGCGGGATGGTCGAGCCGGTCATCGCGCGGTAGACGATCGGGCCGACGAGGGCGTCCATCGTGGCGTCGGGGGCCAGGGCGGGGGCGATCTCGCCGGCGGCGGTGGCACGGGTGAGCAGGTCGCGCTCGGCGGCGCGGCGGGGGTCGAGATAACGCTCGTGCAGCGAGGCGGCCGTGGCGGGGTGGTGCTGGGCCTCGGCCAGGAGCGCGAGCAGGACCCGGCCCGCCGGATCGCGGGTGACGAAGCGCGCGAAGGCCCGCAGATAACGCCGGATGTCGTCGGCCGTCGGCTGCTCCTCCGTCGGCACCGAGAAGCGCTTTTCGCTGTCCTCGACGAGTACGTCGAGCAGGATCTCGACCTTCGACGGCCACCAGCGGTAGATCGTCTGCTTGGCGACACCGGCCCGGCGGGCGATGGATTCGATGGTCAGCGCACCGAAACCGTGCTCGACGAGCAGGTCGTCTGCGGCGTGGAGCACGGCCAGACGCGCGGCCTCGTCGCGCCGATTCCCGGAGTGCGCTCTGGGGGGCGCAGAGCTGGCGGCGGACATGGGGACACCGTACCGGGCGGCGCCGCCGCGATCCAGTCTTGACGCAACGTCTTGTCTAGACACGACGTCGCGTCTAGATTGAAGCCATCGACCCCATGAAGGAGCCAATGTGTCCGGCACCACCACGCCCCCGCGCCACGCTCTCGTCATCGGCGCCTCCCGCGGCCTGGGCCTCGTCCTCGCCGACGAACTGGTTCGCCGCGACTGGCAGGTCACCGCGACCGTGCGCGCGGACGGCGACGAACTGCGCGCGATGGCCCGGCGATCGGGAGGCAGGCTGACGGTCGAGTCGTTGGAGATGACCAGCGCCGAGGACCTGGCGTCGCTGCGCAAGCACCTGGCGGGTACGCGACTCGATCTGCTCTTCGTCAACGCCGCGATCGACCGGGGCGATCTGCCGATCGACCAGGTCCCGACGGAGATGTTCACCGAGGTGATGATCACCAACGCGTTCAGCCCGCTGCGCGCCCTCGAAGCACTGCGCGAACTGGTCGCGCCGGGCGGGACGGTCGCGGTCATGTCGTCCGACCAGGGCAGCATCTCGCGCAACACCGAGGGCGGTTACGAGCTGTACAAGGCCAGCAAGGCCGCGCTCAACCAGCTGATGCGCAGCTACACGACCCGTCACGCCGACGACGACCACACGAAGCTCCTCATCGACCCGGGCCACAACCGCACCAGGCTGGGCGGCTTCGACGCACCGTTGGCCCCCGAGGAGAGCATCCCGGCGGTGGTCGACGTCCTGGAGGCGCAGGCGGGCGCCCCGGGGCTGCAGTTCCTGGACCTGAATGGCGAGGTGGTGCCCTGGTAGTTCGGGGGTCCGCACACACGAAATCCCATGATCACCTCCGTGGTCGGGCCGGAGCATCGGCGGCGGCTCAGCAATTGTCGTATCGGTGCCGGGAGCCGGCCGCGTATTCGCGGTGCGCGTCGGCCCGGGTGAGGAGCGCCGCGAGGGCGCGGGCGGTGGCGCTGTCGTGCAGGGCGGACTCCTCCCCGCCGCCACCGCGGTTTCGGCGGGATGTCAGCTGCGTCCGTTCAACACGATCTTCCACACTCGGGTGGCCACCTGGAGGTTGAGCCGGTCCTCGACGTTCGCGAGGTCGTTGCCGCTGATGTCACGGATGCGCTGAAGGCGGTAACGGAGCGTACTGCGGTGGATCACGAGGGACTCGGCGGTCTCGTCGTAGTTGCCGCCGCAGTCGAAGTACCGCGACAGGGTTTCCACCATGGCCGTGTGGTGCCGGGAGTCGTAGTCGATGAGCTGCCCGAGCCACTCGCGCACGAACATCTCCAGCTCCCGGCGATCGTTGCCGGGTCCCAGGATCCGGTACAGGCCCAGTTGGTCGAAGAACGTCGTGCCGTAGCGTTCGCGGGAGGCGCGGCGCACCTCCAGGGCGCGCCGCGCCTCCTGGTAGCGGTGGGGGATGTCGTCCGGAGAGTCGCACGGGCCGCTTACACCGATCGCCCCGGACAGTGACCCGGTCTCCCGGGCGAGAGCCGTGTACAGCGCACGCGCGTGGGGCCTGTCGTCGGCGACCAGGACCACGTGGTCGGAGCGCCGGGTCAGCAGCGACCGCATGCCCACGGCGGAGGCCGCCCGCTCCACGGTCTGCGCGAAGGAATCGTCCGCAGCTTGGTCCGACCACTGCGCCACGACGACGTAGTGGCTGCGGTGTAGGTCGTGTCCCACGGCCTCGGACCGGGCGTAGGCGCTCTCCTCGTCTGTCCCTGCCAGGAGGTCGTCGACCAGCTCCCGGCGCAGCCTCAGCTCCACTTCGGCCAGGTTGCGCAGGTGCGCCAGCTCCCAGGCCAGTGACGTGGCGGCGTTTTCCAGCGCGAGCACGGTGTGTTCGTCGGCCTCGCTCTCTGTATCGACCAGGGCCAGTACGGCCAGGATCTCGCCGTGCGGGCGGACCAGAGTGATCAGCCGGTCCTCTATCCGCACGGGGCCGATCTCCCGGGCGACGGCGTGCAGCATCTCGTCCCGGCGTACGCGGTCCGGTTCCGGATAGGGGTCGGGGCGGTCGGGGCCGGTCCACGCCCTCAGCCGACCGAAGCGGTCCTCGACCAGCGCGGGGAGTCCGGTGAGTCCGTGCAGTGCGCGGGTGACGGCCTCCTCGCCGCCGCCCGAGGCGGCCACGTCGGTCATGAGCGCGTGGATGGCCCGCTGGTACCCCAGCTCGGCGACGACCGAGACCAGTTTCTGCTGGAGGGCTGTGCGTTCCTCCTCGAGCCGGTGCAGTTCCACCGCGTCCTCGCGTCGGCGGCGGTGGGCGTAGGCGACCGACAGAGCGGCGGCGGTGTGCCGGACGAGCGTGGCCAGCAGGGATCGCTCGGCCTCGCTGGGCCGGCAGTGGGACGTCACCACGAGGTAGCCGTGGAGGCCCTCGGGTCCGCGAAGCCCCAGGGCCCGGCTCCAGGGCCTCCCGGGTACGGTCACAGGGCCGTCTCGCCCGGCCAGCTCCCGCACTGTTCGATCGACGGCCGAGGTATGGATCTGCGCGGTCCTCGCACTGGGGACCAGATCGCCGTTCACTCTCAGGTATCCGGCTTCGGCGCTGTATGGCCCTGCGGCGGCCGTGTGGTCCATGGCCAGGCGCAGGATCTCGCCTCCATCCCGGGCGTCGAACTGGGCGCGGGAGAGCGCGGTCAACTCGTGGAGGGCACGGTTGGTCGAGGTGGGGGCAGGTGGGCGGCGCCCTCGCCGGGTGGCCGTGGCGTGTGGCCCACCGCCGCCCCGGGGAAGGCCGCCCTCTCGGTCGGAGTGGCGGCGATACAGGGTGTGCACTCGGCTGTCACCCATGGGATCACTCCGTTCTTCCCGAGCTTCGAGAGGGCTGGGGGTGTTCCGGACACCCGCTCCCCGACCCGGGTGTCCGAGACGTTCGGATGCCCCCTCTCATCCTCGTGGGACGACCGGGCCGGTGCATTTCCGGCTCGCCAGGGGCAGGCGTGGCGCCACTCGGCTCGCGACCCTGGGAAGCGTTCGCAATCCACCGGGCGCACCCGCAGGACGGCCGGACGTCGGGCGTGTCGGCACACGCCCTGCGGAGCGGTCGCCGGCTCGCCGCAGCGCGATGCGGACCGCCCGGCGGAGGTTTCATCCGTACCCGGACGAACCCGATCCGGAGAGCCGGCGCGGATCGCCGCGCCGGAAGGGAGAAGTTCCTCATGGCCAAGGCAGTGGGCATCGACCTGGGCACCACCAACTCGGTGATCGCCGTATGGGAGGGCGGCGAGCCGTCCGTCGTACCCAACAGCGAGGGCAACCGCACGACGCCGTCCGTGGTGGCCTTCACCGACACCGGCGAGCGGCTGGTGGGCCAACTGGCCCGACGGCAGGCGATCCTCAACCCCAAGGGCACCATCTACTCGGCCAAGCGGTTCATCGGCAGGCACTTCGACGAGATCTCCGACGAGGCCAAGGCGGTGGCGTACGACGTCGTCGAGGGCGACGGCGGGGCGGCGCGCTTCAAGGTGCGCGACAAGTTGTACGCGCCTGAGGAGATCAGCGCTCAGGTGCTGCGCAAACTCGCCGACGACGCCTCCAAGCAACTGGGGGAACGGGTCACGGAGGCGGTCATCACGGTGCCCGCCTACTTCAACGACGCTCAGCGCACCGCCACCAAGGACGCCGGGCGAATCGCGGGGCTGGAGGTGCTGCGGATCATCAACGAGCCGACGGCCGCCGCCCTCGCCTACGGCATGGACAAGAAGCAGCACGAGACCGTCCTCGTCTTCGACCTGGGCGGCGGCACCTTCGACGTAAGCATCCTCGACGTCGGCGACGGCGTGGTGGAGGTGCGCTCCACCGCCGGCGACAGCCACCTGGGCGGCGACGACTTCGACCGGCGTCTGGTGGATTACCTCGCGGACGACTTCCAGAAGGCGAACGGCATCGACCTGCGCAAGGATCCGCAGGCGCTGCAACGGCTGTTCGAGGCGGCGGAGAAGGCCAAGACGGAGCTCAGTTCGGTGACGCAGACGCAGGTCAGCCTGCCGTTCGTCACCGCGGACGCTTCGGGCCCCAAGCACCTCACCGACTCGGTCATGCGGTCCACGTTCGAGCAGATCACCGGCGACCTGGTGGAGCGCTGCCTGGGCCCGGTCCAGCAGGCGATGGCCGACGCCAAGGTCGGTGACAGCGACATCGACGAGGTCATCCTCGTGGGCGGCTCCACGCGTATCCCGGCGGTCCAGGCCCTGGTCCGTCGGCTGACCGGGGGCAAGGAACCCAACATGAGCGTCAACCCCGACGAGGTCGTGGCCCTGGGCGCCGCGATCCAGGCCGGGGTACTCAAGGGCGACGTCAAGGACGTCCTGCTGCTCGACGTCACACCGTTGTCGCTGGGCGTGGAGACGCGCGGCGGAGTGATGACGAAGATCGTCGAGCGGAACACCACGATCCCGGTGCGCCGTACCGAGACGTTCTCCACCGCCGAGGACAACCAACCGGCCGTCGATGTGGTCGTCCTTCAGGGCGAGCGCGAGCGGGCCGCCGACAACCGGGTGCTGGGCCGGTTCCAGCTCACCGACATCCGGCCGGCGCCGCGGGGCGAACCGCAGGTCGAGGTCACCTTCGACATCGACGCCAACGGCATTCTCAACGTCACGGCCCGCGACCGGGACACCGGCAAGGAACAGGGCATCACCATCACCGAGAGTTCCAACCTGGACCGCGGCGAGGTCGAACGTATGGTCCAGGAGGCCGAGCGCAACCAGGGCCAGGACCAGGCACTCCGCGAGGCCGTGGACGCCCGCAACGAACTCGACGCCGTGGCTTACCAGGTCGAAAAGCGCCTCGCCGAACTGGGCGACGCGGCGCCCGCGCACGAGAAGGCACGCGCCGAGATGCTCGTGTCCGACGCGCGGGCGGCGGTCAAGGAAGAGGCGGGCGTGGAGCGGGTGCGGCCCCTGACCTCCGAACTCCAGCAGGCGCTCGCCGGGCTGGCGGCCCATCAGGCAGCCGGGGCGGCCGGCGGCGGGTCCGACCGGGATGCCGCCCCGAGCGGTCCCACGAGCGACGGTGGCGGCGACGATGTCGTCGACGCCGAGTTCGACAAGGAGTGAGGTGCGCCATGCGCAGCCACTCCCAGGAACCGGACCGGGCCGCGTCGGATCCGGTCGAACCGGTCCCGGACGGCGCCGTGCGCTCTCCTCGCGGGGAGTTGCCGCAATCCGACTCCCCGGAAGCGGCGAACGACGAACCCGGCCCCGACGCCACCGACCCCGCACCCGCGCCCCCCGAGGACCCGATACAGGAACTGGAGGACCACCGGCGTCGCGCACTCGCCGACCTCGCCAACCTCCGCAAACGCCACGCCAGGGAACTGGAGCGGGAACGGGCGGCCGAGCGGTCCCGTACGGCGACCGCCTTTCTACCCGTCCTGGACAACCTCGAACTCGCCCTGACCCACGCCGACGCCGAACCGGGCGCGGTCGTGGAGGGCGTCCGCGCCGTACGCGATCAGGCGGTGAACGTCCTCGAACTGCTCGGCTACCCGCGGCGGGCGGAGACGGGCGTCGCCTTCGACCCGGCCCGGCACGAAGTGGTCGGCGTCGTCCAGGCCCCCGACGCCGTGCCGGGCACGGTCGTCGAAGTGCTTCGCCCGGGCTACGGGGACGGCGAACGGCAGCTCAGGCCCGCGTCCGTGATCGTCGCGAAACGGGAGTGAGCGGTCATGGCACAGGACTTCTACGAAGTGCTGGGCGTGTCCCGGACGGCGAGCCAGGACGAGATCCAGCAGGCGTATCGCAAGCTCGCCCGCAAGCACCACCCCGACGTCAACAAGGATCCGGGGGCGGAGGAACGCTTCAAGGATCTCAACGAGGCGTACAGCGTCCTGTCGGATCCCAAGACCCGGGCCCGCTACGACCGCTTCGGCGAGGACTTCCGCAAGATCCCCGAGGACTTCGACGAACGAGTCGCGGCCGGCGCGGGCGGCGGCTTCCGCGCTCGCAGGACCGCGGGCGCCGATGGCCGCCGCGTCCGGTACGCCACCGGCTTCGGTGACGACTTCGCCGGGGAGGGTGTCGACATCGAGGATCTGCTCGGTTCGATCTTCGGGGCAGGCGCCGCCCCCTCCGGTGTGCCGGGAGCCGATCAGGAGGCCGAACTGCCCCTCACCGTCGAGGAGGCGTACAGGGGCGGTCGGCGCAATGTCACGCTCGCCGGTCCCACCGGGCAGCCGCGGCGGTACGAGGTCGTCGTGCCGCCGGGCGTCACCGACGGGCAGCGCATCCGGCTGACGGGCGAGGGCGGCCGGGGCGGTGGCGACGCCCCCGCGGGCGACCTGTACCTGCGGGTGCGTATCCGGCCCCATCCCCGGTTCCGGCCGGACGGCCGCGACGTGCACGTCCAAGTCCCGGTCGCCCCCTGGGAAGCGGCCCTGGGCGCGACCGTGCCGGTGCCCACTCCCGGTGGCGGCACGGCCAAGGTCACGGTGCCCGCGGGCTCGTCCAGTAGCCGGCGGCTACGGCTGCGCGGCGAGGGCATGCCGAACCCGCGCGGCGCGAACGGCGATCTGTACGCCGAACTCCGTGTCATGGTGCCGCCCACCCTCGGCGACCGGGAGCGCGAACTGTTCGAGGAACTCGCCGCCACCTCCTCGTTCGACCCCAGGAGGACACCATGAACGACCAACCTGCGGGAACGGCAGGGGCCGGCCCGGCGGACGTCGGCGACCGTTCGATACGAACGAATTCCCATGCCACCGCGTCGATGAGTGTCCGGTACGCACTCGTGCCCGTCCCCAGACTCTCCCTGCACACCGTGGCCCGTCGTTCGGGCCTCCACCCCGGGTTGGTTCGCCGGTTCGTCGCCCTCGGCTTGGTCGACGCCGAACGCGACGCCGCAGGGCACCTGGTGTTCGCCCCCGAGGCCCCGGCGGTCCTCGCCCGCATCCAGCGGCTGCGTTCCGGACTCTGCCTCAACTACGCATCCATCGGCTTGGTGCTCGACCTGCTCGACCGCATCAGCCTGCTCGAAGCCGCCCTGCGCGGGCACGGCACGAGGAGTGAACCACCCCCATGGACATGAACCGCCTCACCCAGAAGTCCCAGGAAGCCCTCCAGGAAGCCCAGACCGCGGCCGTCCGCATGGGGCAGACCGAGGTCGACGGGGAACACCTGCTGCTCGCACTCCTCGACCAAGAGGACGGTCTGATCCCGCGGTTGCTGCAACAGGCCGGCGCCGAGCCGGAAGAGCTGCGCGCGGCCGTACGCGAGGAACTCTCCCGCCGCCCGAAGGTCACCGGCCCCGGCGCAACGCCCGGCCAGGTCTTCGTCACCCAACGCCTCGCCCGCCTGCTCGATGCCGCCGACCAGGAAGCCAAACGCCTCAAGGACGAATACGTCTCCGTGGAGCACCTCCTACTCGCCCTGGCCCAGGAGGGCTCCTCGACCACCGCCGGGCGCCTGCTCGGACAGGCCGGCATCACCACGGACTCGTTCCTCGGCGCGCTCACCCAGGTGCGCGGCAACCAGCGCGTCACCTCCGCCAACCCGGAAGTGGCCTACGAGGCACTGGAGAAGTACGGCCGCGATCTCGTCGCCGAGGCCACGGGCGGCAGGCTCGACCCGGTCATCGGCCGGGACGCCGAGATCCGCCGTGTCACCCAGATCCTCAGCCGCAAATCCAAGAACAACCCCGTCCTCATCGGCGACCCCGGTGTCGGCAAGACCGCCGTCGTCGAGGGACTCGCCCAACGCATCGTCCGCGGCGACGTGCCCGAAGGACTCCGCGACAAGATCGTATTCGCTCTCGACATGGGCTCCCTGGTCGCCGGCGCCAAGTACCGCGGCGAGTTCGAGGAACGCCTCAAGGCGGTGCTGTCCGAGGTGAAGGCCGCCCAGGGACGCATCCTGCTCTTCGTCGACGAACTGCACACCGTCGTGGGAGCGGGCGCCGCCGAAGGGGCCATGGACGCGGGCAACATGCTCAAGCCGATGCTCGCGCGCGGCGAACTGCACATGATCGGCGCGACCACCCTCGACGAGTACCGCAAGCACATCGAGAAGGACGCCGCCCTCGAACGCCGGTTCCAGCAGATCCTGGTCGACGAGCCGAGCGTGGAGGACACCATCTCCATCCTGCGCGGACTACGCGAACGCCTGGAGGTCTTCCACGGCGTGAAGATCCAGGACACCGCGCTGGTCTCCGCGGCCACGCTCAGCCGGCGCTACATCACCGACCGGTTCCTGCCCGACAAGGCGATCGACCTTGTCGACGAGGCGTGTGCCCGGCTGCGCACCGAGATCGACTCGATGCCCGCCGAACTCGACGAGATCACCCGCCGCGTCACCCGGCTGGAGATCGAGGAGGCGGCCCTGTCCAAGGAGACCGATCCCGCCAGCGAGGCCCGCCTGGAGGAGTTGCGCAGGGAACTTGCCGATCTGCGCGGCGAGGCCGACGCCAAACACGCCCAGTGGGAGGCCGAGCGGCAGGCGATCCGCCGCGTGCAGGAACTGCGCCAGGAACTGGAGCAGGTCCGCCACGAGGCGGAGGAGGCCGAGCGCGCCTACGACCTCAACCGCGCCGCCGAACTGCGCTACGGCCGTCTCCAGGATCTGGAGCGCCGGCTCTCCGCGGAGGAGGAACAACTGGCTGCCAAGCAGGGCCGGAACCGGCTGCTGCGCGAGGTCGTCACCGAGGAGGAGATCGCCGAGATCGTCGCCGCCTGGACCGGCATCCCCGTCACCCGACTCCAGGAGGGCGAACGCGAGAAGCTGCTGCGTCTGGACGAGATCCTGCGCGAGCGCGTCATCGGCCAGGACGAGGCGGTCAAGCTCGTCGCCGACGCCGTCATCCGCGCCCGCTCCGGCATTCGCGATCCGCGTCGGCCCATCGGGTCGTTCGTCTTCCTCGGCCCCACCGGCGTCGGGAAGACCGAGCTGGCCAAGACCCTCGCCGGCGCCCTGTTCGACTCCGAGGAGAACATGGTCCGCCTCGACATGAGCGAGTACCAGGAACGGCACACCGTCAGCCGGCTGATGGGGGCCCCTCCCGGATACGTCGGCTACGAGGAGGGCGGCCAGCTCACCGAGGCCGTACGCCGCAAGCCGTACTCGGTCGTGCTGTTCGACGAGATCGAGAAGGCGCACACCGATGTCTTCAACACCCTGTTGCAGGTCCTCGACGACGGCCGCATCACCGATGCCCAGGGCCGCACCGTCGACTTTCGCAACACCGTGATCATCATGACGTCCAACATCGGCTCCGAGCACCTCCTCGACGGCGCCACCACCGAAGGCGAGATCAAGCCGGACGCGCGCGCCCTGGTGATGGGCGAGCTGCGCGGGCATTTCCGCCCGGAGTTCCTCAACCGCGTCGACGACATCGTGCTGTTCAAGCCGCTCGGCGAGCAGCAAATCGAGCGCATCGTGGAACTGCAGTTCGACGAGCTGCGGCGGCGGCTCGCCGAACGCCGCATCACCATCGAGCTCACCGACAGCGCCCGCGAATTGATCGCCCACCAAGGCTACGACCCGGTGTATGGGGCCCGGCCGCTGCGGCGGTATATCTCCCACGAGGTCGAGACGCTGGTCGGGCGCGCCCTGCTGCGCGGAGACGTCCAGGACGGCGCGGCGGTCCGCGTCGACGCCGAGCACGGAGAGCTGATGGTGACCTACGACCAACAGGAGGAGGCCCGGGCGGAGAGAGCGACGTGAACACCCCCCGGACGACGACGGTGACCTGCCCCAACTGCGGGCGCGACAACCGAATTCCGGTGGCTGCCCGGGGACGTCCCAAATGCGGCCACTGCAAGCGGTTTTTGCCCTGGATCGTCGACGCGGGCGACGACGACTTCGCCGAGATCGCCGACAACGCCACCCAGCCCGTCCTCGTCGACCTCTGGGCCACGTGGTGCGGCCCCTGCCGCATGGTCAGCCCTGCCCTCGAACAGGTCGCCCGGGACCTCGCCGGACGGATCAAGCTCGTCAAGGTCGACGTCGACAAGAACCCACGGGTCAGCCTCCGCTTCGAGGTGCAGGCGGTGCCGACCCTGCTCGTCCTGGACCAAGGTGGGACGGTCGCCCGGCAGGCCGGCGCGGCACCCGCGCACGTCCTGCGCTCGTGGGTCGAGCAGGCGATAGCCGGCCGGCAGACCACCGCAGGAGAGTGAACTTGCTCGACCGGAGCCCAACACGGAAGGAGCCCCTCATGACCACAATCCCCGACCCACACCTGGCGATGGTGCGCCCGGTGACACCGCGTACCCCGCAGGGCTGTGAAGAGTGCCTCAAGGAGCACTCCCCGTGGGTGCACCTACGGCTCTGCCTCACGTGCGGGCACGTCGGCTGTTGTGACTCCTCGCCCCTCAAGCACGCCAGGCGGCACGCGGCCGGCGTCGGCCACCCCATCGTGCAGTCGTTCCAGCCGGGAGAGGACTGGCGCTGGTGCCATGTCCACGAGGCCCTGATCTGATGGGCACCGACGAGCAGGACACCGGCGCGGTCCGCGAGACACCGGACCGATACGGGGCGTTCCCGCGCCTGACACCGGAGCAGCTCCGGGACTTGGCCGCGGAAGGTGAACGCCGGCAAACGGCCGAGGGCGAGGTGCTGTATCGCGAGGGCGAGCCATTCCGAGAGTTCCTGGCGATCCTCGACGGGACCGTCGAGATCCTCCACGATCTGGGCGGGCCCGACGAGCGCACGGTGGCGGTGCACGGACCCGGCAGATTCCTGGGTGAACTCGGGCTGCTGGAAGGCCAGGCGGCGTTCGACACCGCCGTGGTGCGCGAGGCGGGCGAGATCCTGGCCGTACCGGTGGAGCGGCAGCGCACCCTGGTCGGCGGCGACCCCGTCCTCGGCGACCTGATCCTCCGCGCCTACCTGTGCCGGAGGTATCTGCTCATCGGGCTGGGCGCGGGCTTCCGGATCCTGGGGTCGTGCTATTCGCCGGACACGGTACGGCTGCGCGAGTTCGCCGCACGCAACCGGCTGCCCCACCGCTGGGTGGACCTGGAGAAGGACAAGGAGGCGGAGGCACTGCTGCGCCGGTTCGCCATCCGCCCCGAGGAGACACCGGTGGTCCTCTGGAAGGACGAGCGGGTGCTGCGCAATCCGACCAACGCCGAACTCGCCCGGCTCATCGGACTGCCCGCCCCCTCGCCGGAGGCCGAGCGATGCGACGTGATGGTGATCGGTGCCGGGCCCGCGGGACTCGCCGCCGCCGTGTACGGCGCCTCCGACGGCCTCACCATGGTCGCCGTCGACGCCGTGGCCGCCGGAGGCCAGGCCGCCACCTCGTCTCGCATCGAGAACTACCTCGGCTTCCCCTCAGGCATCTCCGGCGGCGAGCTCATCGAACGCGCGGTGCTCCAGGCCCACAAGTTCGGCGCCCGCCTCACGGTGCCGGCCCAGGTCAGCGAGCTCATCCCGCAGGACGACGGGTACACGGTCACCTTCACGGACGGGTCCCGGGTTCGGGCGGACGCGGTCGTACTCGCCTCGGGAGTGTCCTATCGCAGGCTGGACGTACCCGGCATCGACCGTCTGGAGGGCGTCAGCGTCCACCACGCCGCGACGATCCACGAGGCGAGTCTCTGCCGGGCGGATCCGGTCGCCGTGGTCGGCGGCGGGAACTCCGCCGGCCAGGCGGCGCTGTTTCTCGCGGACCACGCCTCCCGGGTCTACCTCCTCGTCCGGGCCGGCGACCTCGACGCCTCCATGTCGCGCTACCTCGTGGACCGTGTCGAACGCCACTCGAAGATCGAGGTGCTGCTTCGCACCGAAGTTCGGGGCATCACCGGGGAAGACGAACTGGAGTCCCTGATCGTGGAGAACAACGCGAGCAGTGAACGCCGGGAGCTGCGGGCCGCGGCGCTGTTCGTCTTCATCGGGGCCCGCCCACGCACGGAATGGCTCAATGGCGTGCCGGCCCTGGACGAGAAGGGCTTCGTCCTCACCGGCGCTGATGCCCGGGCGGTAGCCGACACGACCCGGTGGGCCCCGCTCGGCCGTGGTCCATTGCCCCTCGAGACAACCCTTCCCGGGGTCTTTGCCGCCGGCGACGTCAGGAGCGGCTCGGTCAAACGGGTGGCCTCGGCGACCGGCGAGGGCGCCATGGCGATCCACCTCGTGCACGAGCACCGGCAGCAGACCGGCAACCTGGTCCGCGCCGCCGGTCCCGAGGAGCATCCGCCGACGGCGGTCCGGCACGTGTCCCAGCGGTGACGCCCTCCTCGACGGCGGCGGGGGACGTGCAGGGCGTGCGGATCGTGATGAACGGAGATCGCCCGGAGGTGAAGCGGGCCCTGTGCCGGGAAGACGCGGAGATCCGGCCGTACTGCCCGTATGGGTGGGATCGCCGGGCAGCCGACGAGGAGGGTCCAGTCATGCGGGTGTCATCTCAGGGCGTAACGGTGGTGGGTCTGTTGGCGGATCCGGACGTACCAACGGAGATCGCCCGGCGCTTGGCCCAGACCCTTCCTGATCGGCTCGCCGACGAGTCTGGTCCGGGACATCGGTTCGACGTCGAGGTGGTCAGTGAACCCTTCACTGCGGGGACCGAGGACCCGTCCACCTTGATGCACCGGATCATGGATCGCGGCAGCACGGAGAGCTGGGACATCGTCGTGGCCCTCACCGACCTTCCGCTGCACTCGCACGGGCGCAAGCTCGTGGTGAATCTGAGTCACGAACACGGCTTGGCACTGCTGTCTCTTCCTTCGCTGGGGGGCTTGCGGCTGCAGACGATGGCGCGGCGGGCCGTGGAAGCAGCGGTTCTCGGCCTGGCGGGTCCGCGGGCCACCGGGGCTGAAACACCTCCGCGGATTGAGCCGCTGCGGGGGCCCTTTGCCCGTCGTTTCGCTTCCATCCACCCGGGCCCGGTCGATGAGGGGGAGACCGTCGATCTTCGGTACATCGTCAGCGGCCCACGCGGTTACCTGAGGGTGCTCTTCGGCATGGTTCGCGCCAACCGGCCGTGGCGGTTGGTGACGGGCTTGTCGAAAGCCCTGGCGGCAGCACTCGCCACGGGGGCCATCGCCACCCTGGACTCCAACATCTGGAGCCTTGCTGCGGCCCTGAGCGCGCCACGCCTCGTGTTCGCCATGGTCGGGTCCGTCGGGCTCATGATCGGCTGGCTGATCGTGGACGGGGAACTGTGGCATCGAACAGCAGAGGCCTCGCCGGAGGCGAAGCAGAGGGCGCGGCTCTACAACGCCTCCACGGTCGTGACTGTGGGTATCGGGGTGCTGGTCTGCTATGTGGGTCTGCTTGTCATCAACTTGCTGTGGGCGCTGTTCATCCTCAACGGCCGGGTATTCGCTTCCATGACACAAACCCCACTGCACGCCGCGGAGTACTGGACGTTGTCCTGGTTCGTCGCATCGGTCGCCACCGTGGGCGGCGCGCTGGGATCGGGTTTGGAGAGCGACGAGGCGATCCGGGCCGCCGCCTACTCCAAACGTGAACAGGAACGACGTCAAACGCTCCAAGACGACCAGGCGTGAAGTGAGCCATATCGACACGAACTCCAGTGACTCCGGCGAAGCGTGACCGTCGACGAGAACGGCCGGTGCCACTGGCCCGACCATCCCAGAGGGGCCGCCTCAGTGGCGGGCTTGCGCGTGTGTGAGCGGTCCACGTCCGGCACCGGTTCACCGAAGCCGATGCGCGCGACCCGACCCACTCGGAAAGGCACCCGCCGGATCGAACCGCACCCCTTCACCGATCCCCTCGGCCCCCGCCGCCCGTGCGGTAGCGGCCCGGGGTGGTGCCGATGATGTGGGTGAAGGCGGTGATGAAGCCGCTGGGGTTGGCCCATCCGCACGCGTGGGCGGTTCGGGTGGTGTCGTGGCCGGCGGCGAGGAGTACGAGTGCGTGATGGATGCGCAGTTGGGTGCGCAACTCGTGGAAGGTCATGCCGAGTTCGTCGCGCAGCAGGCGGCTGAGCGTGCGCGAGCCGGCGCCGACCGCATGTCCGAGTTCGGCCAGTGTGGAGTTGTCCGCCGGGGTCTCGGACAGGATCCGCGCGAGGGATCGCAAGCGGTCGTCCCGGGGCTCCGGCAGGTGCAGTGGCTGCTCGCGCGTCTCCCGGAGTTCGTCGACGAGCACACGAAGCAGGCGGGAACGGGCGCCGCGGCCGTACGCCTCTGCCGCGGAGCCGTCGTCGTCGCGGGGCGCGGTCAGCGCGAGCAGGACCTCGCGCGCGAGGCCGGAGGCCAGGAACACGGCGGGCCGGTCCGGGATGCGCCGGGCCAGGGACGGGGCGAGGAAGACGATGCGCATGTCGGTGTCGCCGTGCGCGCGGTGCCGGTGCGGGTATCCGGCGGGCGTCCAGGCGATCCGGTCGGCCGGAACGATCGAGGTGCCCCGGTCGGTGTGCACCGTCAGGACGCCGGTGGCCGCGTACACCAGGTGCCCGCGCGAATGCGACTGCGGCGCGCTCGCTCCGCCGGACGGCCAGAGGTGGCGCCCACCGGACGGCCACACCTCCGACGTCACTTCGGCGCTTCCACGCGGTTGGCGGCGATCGGGCATGATGCGGCAGTTTATCGGTGGTCGGCCAGGGCCCGACGTGGTGATCTGGAGTGGTCCCGAGCCGCAGACGGCCCACCCGGCGATGCCGCCGCGGTCGAAGAAAGGCAAGCTCATGGCGACATTCGTCCTCGTACCCGGCGGTTGGCACGGCGCGTGGTCGTACGACCCGGTGACACCGCTCCTGGAGCGTGCCGGGCACACCGTCCACGCCCTCACCCTGACCGGCCTGCGGCCCGACGACGACGCCGCGACGGTGGCGACCGCCAACCTCGACACGCACGCCGACGACGTATTGCGCCTCCTCGATCGTGCCCACCTCACCGACGCGACACTGGTCGGCCACAGCTACGGCGGCATGGTGATCTCGGCCGCCGCCGACCGCGCCGGCGGCCGGGTCGCACGCCTCGTACACCTCGACGCCTACGTCCCGCGCGACGGCGAATCGTGCTGGTCGTCGACGAGCGACGGCTACCGACAAAAGTTCCTGGCCGGCGCCGCGACCAACGGCTACGCCGTACTCCCACCCACCGGCGGCGACCCCCGCCGCCGGCCCCACCCCCTCGCCTCGTTCACCCAGGCGATCCACCTCACCGGCGCCGTCGACCTGGTCCCCCGCCGCGAGTTCGTCTACTGCTCCGGCTGGGAAGACGGCACCCCCTTCACCCACCTCCGCACCCGCCTACAAGCCGACCCGGCCTGGCAGGTCCACGACCTCCCGACAGCCCACAACGCCATGCGCGAGGCCCCGAAAGCCGTCGCCGACCTCCTGACGACCCCACACAGCCAAACCACGACAGCCCGGATACCCGCTTCCTGACCGCGCTCGAGAACAAGCCGTCGGCAACCTGACGGGTGAATACACCTAGGTCACGGCGGCGGCCAAGCGCGTGCGTACCGTCTCCACGAACGTGTGCGCGTCGGCGGATTCCGGGTCGGCGAGGATCGCCTCGATCGCGGAGCCGGACGCGTGCTTCGGGTCTAGCGCGCGCGCATCCGCCGCGACGGCTCGTGCCCACCGCAGCGCCTCCGGGTTGTCCTCTGTCGCCGCGATCATCAACAGACCCACGAGTCCGTACCAGAGGTTCGCCCTGTCCGACGGGGTCATGGCGTTCGACGAGTCCGCCTCGCCCAACAGAGTCAGCGCTTCGAGGTAGACCTCGCGAAGCGCGTACGGCACCCCCCAACCCCGTACCTGGTCCCGAATCAGCCGAGGCACCGTCAACCCCCGCACAGGCGCGGCGATCGCCCTCTCGAAGTCGGCGAGTGCCCGCGTCCACTTGCCCTGCATCAGACGGGCCGAGGCGAGCATCGCGTGTGTCAGCCCGTCCGCCGACGGCGGGCCCGAGGCCAACAACGTTTCGGCATCGACGAAGTTGTGGGCCCGTACGAGCAGTGCGGCGCGGTGCAACCGGCCGAGGTGGGCGCCCGTGGTCGGTGTCAGGACCGTGTCCAGGAGCTGCACCGCGTCATGACTCGAGCCGGACTCGGTTGCCGCGCGCGCGAGTTCGATGAGCGGACGGCAGGGGCTCACGGCCGCGAGCCGTGTCGCGTGTACGGCCGCGGCCACCGCCTCCGTGCGGCGCCCCGCGGTGAGCAGCGTGCGCCAATGCCAACACGAGAGGTCGAGGTGGTCCGGATGCCGGGCCGCGGCGGCCTGCGCGAGATCCAGGGCATCGGCGGCCCGGGCAAGCTTCACGGCGGCGTGGATGGCGACGAGGTACGTGTGCGGTATGTCGTCGTACCCGTCGGCAAGCAGGCCGGTGGCCAGGGCGTCCGCACCGACGTGGTCCCCGTCCTCGTCGGCGATGGTCATTGCCGCTTCGCGGCCCACGCGGTGCGTCGGGTCGGCCGCCAGGATCGCGGTGACCAGTGCGCGGGCCTGCTCGCCCGCCGCCCTGGGCCACGTGTGTCCCGCCTTCTTCGCCTCCCGCCACAGGGTCTGGGCCAATCGCGCCTGCTCGGTGAGGAGTTCGCCGTCGTCCCCGGCAGCTCCCGGCACGCTGAGGCGGGGGCGCCCGACGGCGAGGCAGGCCAGTGCGTAGACATCGGCCAACTGCTCGCAGAAGCCGTTGGTCTCGATGTCTCGAATCACCCCGCGGACGGCCCTCGGTGACGGATCCAGACGCAGGCAGCTCGTCAGCAGGCCACGCGCCTCCTCGACCTTCCCGAGCCGCAGTTTGACCAGTGCCATGTCCGCCAGGTTGTCGATACTGTGCGGGGCGCAGGCAAGGGCCTCGGCCAGCGCGGCCTCCGCCTCCGACCAGCGCTTGCTCGCGCTGTATGCGCGAGCGCGGACCTGGTACCCCGTGCCGCTGTGCGGATCCAGTCGAATGGCCTCGTCGGCGGCCGTGAGCGCTTCGTCCGTGCGGCCCGGAAGCAGGGCCAGAATCCTGCCCAGCAGCGTCCACGTGTTGGCGTCATCGGGGGCGAGTTCGACGGCGCGGCGGGCGTGCGACTCGGCTTCGACCCGGCGTCGCTGATGGAAGCGAATCCACCCGAAGCGCCGATGGCCCTCCCGGTCGTTGGGGTAGCGGGCGACGAGCAGGGCGGCAACCTCGGCGGCCTCGTTCGGACGGTTGTCGAGATCCAACAACCACGCAAGGTATGACAGGCCGCCGAAGTGGTCGGGATCGGCCGCGAGAACGCGGCGCAGTACGGTCTCCGCGTCACCGTACCTGTGGATGTCGATCAGATTTCGCGCCCGCTTGACGTCCTTGCCCAGTACGTCGCCGGCCTCGCCGACCGGCATCAGAGCAGCCTTTTCTCGCGGAGATAGGCGGCCAAATCGTCGTACGCGCCCCCTTCGTTCGCGAACAGCGCGACGGACTTGGCCGCCTCGAACCAGGCGGTGACCGAGGATTTCAACTCGCCCAGAGCGGCGTCGAAATCGGGCATGCCGATGAGCCGTACCTCGCCGGTGCGGATCGAGTCGACGAGCGCCTTCTCGGCGGCCGACTCGCACAGGTGCGCCAGGTCCGCTCCGGAATAGCCCTCGGTGCGCCCGGCGAGCGACGGCACATCGATCTCGCAGATCGGACGGTCTTGGAGGTGGAAGCGCAGGATCTCCTCACGGGCGGGCGAGTCCGGGGGCAGGACCAGCAGGGTGCGGTCGAAGCGGCCGGGGCGGCGCAGCGCGGGATCGACATCCCACGGGCTGTTGGTGGCGCCGAGTACGAACACGCCCTCGTTTCCGGCGTCGACGGAATCCAACTCCTGGAGGAATTGGTTGACGGTGGTTCGCATGGCGCTGCTGTGCAGTTGGCTCCGGCGCCTGCCCAGGGCGTCGATCTCGTCGAAGAACAGCACGCAGGGGGCGTGGCGGCGCGCGGTCACGAAGATCTCGTGCATGTTCCGCTCGGAGTTGCCGATCCACATTTCCAGCACGTCCGAGATGCCGACCGAGACGAACGACGCGCCGAGTTCGCCGGCCACCGCCCGCGCGATGAACGTCTTGCCGCAACCCGGCGGGCCGTACAGCAGGAGGCCGCCGCGCAGCGACTTGCCGTACATGCGGCGTAGTTCGGGGTTGCGCATGGGGGCGAGGAACGCGCTGTCGAGGCGGTCCTTGACGTGTTGGAGGCCGCCCACGTCGGCGAGTGTGACGGTGGGGCGCTCGGTCTCGAACGTGTCGGCGGGGCCGTGCTCGTCGTGGTTGGCGACCCGAAAGCGCTCGGGCTGCCGGGTGTCGCCCAGATCGTTCTCGGCCGCCGACCAGTCGAAGGAAGCCGTCCGCGCGTCGGCCGGGGGCGGGGACGGCTCGGGGGCGGCGGGCCGTGCGGTCTCGGCCGGCGCGGATCCCGCGGCCCGACCTACGGCCACGGCCATCAGATCACGCGCCGCGACCGAACCGGGATCCAGCTTCAGCGCCTCGGCGATCTCCATGACGGCGTCCACCGCAGCACCCCCGGCGATCAGGGCTTCCGCGAGATGCAGGCGGTATTCGGGCCGATCGGGCGCCGCCGCAACCGCTTGCCGCAGTGCCTCTATCAGCGGACTCTCGGAAGAACCTGCGACCGACATGCAATTCCCTCCGTGGACTCCGCAGGAACCTATCCGCACGGAGCGGCCCGGCACGACGCTCCCGCGCTATCCGGCCGGTCGGCGCGGCGAAATCCGCGCTCGACGTACAGCGACGCCTCGGTGACGGCGCGACGCGCCCTGATGCGCGCGCTACTGAGGTTGGGTGGCGGGTCGACTCCCAAGGAACGCGCGGCTCGGGAGCGGTTGCGGTTGGACGCCGCCGACCACGACTGGCCGACGGTCGTCCAACTGCCGAGCCCGGTAGACGACGCGGAGCACTCCTCGACGGCGGCGCGCGGCACCGGGATGGGGGCCGACTCCTCGTCTGCGGCGGCCATCGGGCTCCCATGTCCGCCGGACCGGTTCAGGCCTGTCGGGCGAACCCGGCGAGTACCTGCGGGATGGCAAGCCGCCGCGATGCGAAGTGGTCCACCGGGCCGACGTTCACGACCCGTACGGACGCGGCGCGTTCGGTCAGGCGGCGGGCGCAGTTCTCGGTGTTCGCGAACGGGACCGTATGGTCGGCGGCGCCACCGAACAGCACGACGGGTACCGAAGGCGTCCACGAGCAGGTCGCGTCGTTGGCCCGCAGCGCGGCTGCGAGCGCGTCGTCGGGCTGCCGCAGCCGGGCCACGAACTCGGCCCGGAACAGCCCTTCCAGGGTGTCGGGGAGCCGGTCGAGCACGTCCTTGTCGGGCAGTTTGCCGGCGAACAGGTTCGTCACGTTCTCGACCTGATCCGCGCGGAAGACCTCCGCCGGGTTCCGGTACAGACCGTAGATGGGGCCCCAGGCGAGCATGAGGTAGGCCAGCGAGAGGTTGGTTTCCTTGCCCTGGTACGCGAGCGCGGCGGGCCGCATGACCCCATCGAAGTCGTAGGGGCCGGCCACCGGGGCAAGCGCGCCGAGGCGCAGATGCGGATCCGCGCCGCCGTCCAACGACCGCGCCAGTGCCATCGCCGCGTGGCCGCCCTGGGAGAACCCGGTGACCAGCACCCGTTCGTCGAGCCGGAGGTGGGCCCGATCCGCCAACCGGCGGGCGGCGCGGATCAGGTCCAGGGAGGCCGTCGCCTCCGAGGCGGCGTGCTCGTAGGGATGGAAGCCGGGGCCGCTGCCCAGGCCGAGATAGTCGGGTGCGACGGTGAAGTGGCCCGCGCTCGCGAAGTACAGCGGATAGGTCAGGTTGTCGTGCGCGTTCGACCCGCTCGGCGCGCCCGCACGCTCGACGGTGGTGCCGTGCTCGTACACGACCACCCGCTGCGCGCGGGGGGCGCCCCTGGGGATCGCAACGACGCCGCTCGCCACGGTCGGCCGTCCCTGGGGATCGATGGTGCGATAGCGGACCCGGTGGACGTCGATCGGGTGGCGGGCGTCGGTTTCGGGCAATTGCTCGGCCTTGAGCACGTCCCGCACCTCCGCGCGCGTCAACCGCTCGACGTGGTGGGACAGGAGGGTCCCGCGGCCGGTCCCGTCGCCCCCGGTCCCGTTGCCACCGGCCGCCGACGCCGCGGGAACCGCTCCCGAACACGCCAGGAGGACACCGACACACACGGCGCCCGCACCCCGGGCAATCCGCTTGTACCGCACACCGATTCCGATACCGATTCTGATTCCGCGCGATCCGCGCCGTAAGGATTCCATGCCTCCACGGTAGGAATTCCACTTCCCTCGATCACTCCACCGAGGCCCACGAACGATCGGGGGGTAACTCCAGCACGGGCACACCGGGAGACCGGAGGGCCGGAGGGCCGAAAAGCCGTACGTCAGGGGGCGTTTCAGGGGGAGAACGTTCCGGGTGGAGGAGACGTGGGTGCCCGGGTACCCGATCGACATGCGTTCGGAACATCAGCGGGATCGGGCGCGGAAGAACCACGTGTCGAACCGACGGGTGGGGAGGGCGTGTTCTCCACACGAGGCGTTGCTCCTCGGCGTCGGCCGACGAGGCGTAGGCGGCGACGCTCACCTCCTTGCCGGCCGGCGGCGCCGGCGCGGGACCTCAGTAGTCCGGCAGCGTGCGGCCCAGCTTGCGCAGTAGGTGGGTGAGTGTGGCCTGTTCGTCGGGGGTCAGGCCGGCGAGGAGGTTCGACTCGTTGTGGAGGTGTTCGCCGACCAGGGCGTCGATCAACTCCCGGCCCCGGTCGGTGAGTCGGATCAGGCGGCCTCGGGCGTCGCCTTCGGCGGCGCGGCGGGTGACCAAGCCGGCGCGTTCGAGGCGGTCGACACGTTTGGTCACCGCGCCCGAGGTGACCATCGTCGAACCGCTCAGCTCACCGGCGTTCAGCTCGAACGGCGCACCGGAGCGGCGCAGCGTGGCCAGGACGTCGAACTCGCCCCGGCCCATGTCGTATCGGCCGAAGACCCGGAGCAGCCGCTCCTCCAACGCCCAGTGCAGGCGCGAGATCCGACCGACCACATGCATCGGGCTCGGATCGAGGTCGGGCCGCTCGCGACGCCACTGGCCGACGATGCGATCGAGGGCATCGGCGTCCTCGGGCGAAACGGGGGCGGGGACGGGGACGGGCTCGGTGGGGTCCTGGGCCATGCTTGACGATCCTTTCCACGGAAAGTAATCTGCTTTCCATGGAAAGTATCTAGGCCGTCACGCCTGGACACAAATCGGCGACCCTCGCCTCCCCACCTTCCCGACCTCCCTCCCGCCCGCCCGGGCGGCGCCCTTTTCGGCATGCCCAAAAAACCGAAACCCCCGAAACCCCCACCGGAAAGCAGAAATGTCACCGAACGCACACCCCCACTCGGCTCTGCGGTCGTGGCTGGGCGTCGCGGTCATCACCGCGAGCCTGTTCACCTTCGTCACCACCGAACTCATGCCCGTCGGCCTGCTCACCCCGGTCGGCTCCAGCCTGGACATCTCGGTGGGCGTCGCCGGGCTGATGGTCACGCTGTACGGCGTCTCGGCCGGCCTCGGCGTCCCGTTCATCGTGGCCTGGACCCGCCGCGTCAACCGGCGCACGCTGCTCACCGTGCTGCTCGCGGTATTGGCGCTGGGCAACCTGGTCACCGCGATCGCGCCCAACTACCCGCTCGTACTGGCCGCACGGCTCGTCATGGGCTTCGCCAACGGCGTCTTCTGGGCCATCGGCGTGAGCATGGCCATGCGTCTGGTCCCCGAACACCACGCGAACCGCGCGGCGGCGGTGGCGCTTTCCGGCATCTCGATCGCCACGGTGGTCGGCATCCCGCTGGGCACCTTCCTGGAGGATCTGACGAGTTGGCGGACCACGTTCCTGATCTGGAGCGGTCTGAGCGCGGTGGTCTTCCTCGCCGTCGCGGTCACCGTCCCCTCGCTGCCGTCGCAGAACGCGGTGCCGGCCCGGGAGGTCTTCGGCCTGGCGGTCAAGAACGTTCCGCTGCGGCTGGTGATGATCACCGTCGTGCTGTACGTCCTCGGGCACTTCGGGGCGTACACCTTCGTCCGGCCGTTCCTGGAGGAGAAGTCGTCGGCCACGCCGGGCTTCGTCACCGCACTGCTGATCGTGTACGGAATCGGCGGCGCGGCGGGCAACTTCGCCGCCGGGTACACCGTCGGCAAACGCCTGCACGGCACCTTTGTCGTCGCCCTCGCCGGAATCGTGGCGGCCCTCGTACTCCTGCTGACCATCGGCCGGTCGCGCACCGGCGCGATCATCGCCCTGGCCCTGTGGGGCGTGTGCTTCGGCGCGGTGAACCTGTGCCAGATCAACCTGACGCTGGCCGCCGCACCGGACACCTTCGAGGCGGCCATGTCCATCAACACCCTCGGCTACAACACGTCCATCGCCCTCGGCGCGCTGTTCGGCGGCCTGCTCACCGACCACGTGGGCGTCGCCGGCGCCGTCGGCTTCGGCGTGGCCCTGACCACGGCCGCGCTGGCCCTCACCCTCGCGACTCGCCGCACCGGCGGGCGGACCCCGTCCGACACCGATACCGATACCGATACCCCGACGACCGAAGCCGAACGGCAGGCCCTGCCCGCCCGGTAGACGGATGAACTCGACCGCACATAAGGCGAGTTCAGCGCCAAGGGGCGGGAGAAGGACGCTGATCTGTCCCGTCGACCGAACACACCGAATCGCCCTCGTAGGTCTGCCCTTTCGGGTCCGCCCGCATACCCGGGAGCGGGCGCGGGGCAACAGAGAGCGAGCCCGGCGCACGCACGGATGCCCCGGACGCGATGCGCCACGGGTTCGACGGCACCTCAACCGGAAGCGGTGGCGGCTCTCACCGGCCGGCTCGAACGTGGCTTCCGTGCGGGTGGGTTCCTCTCGTACGTTGGACGGGTCGCGCCGGGGCAGGGCACGTCGTATGCGCATGTCCCGTTGCCACAGGCGGACTTCGGCCCGGGCATGCGCACGGGTCGAGGGGGAACCGTGAACCGCACCGAGTGGATCGGCTTCGTTCGGCTGGCCCGGTTACGGTTCCTGCTCTACAATATGCTGCCCGTCGCGCTCGGCGGAGCGGTGGCGGTGCACGAGGGGCATCGGATCGACCTCGGTTGGTACGCGCTGGCCCAGGGCTTCGCGTGGGTCACCCACCTGATGACGCACTACTGCAACGAATACTTCGATCTCGACGCGGACCGCGCCAACCGCTACCACACACCCTGGACCGGCGGCAGCCGCGCCCTGGTCGACGGCCTGGTCCGGCCGATCGTCTCGCTGTCCACCGCCTTCGTACTGCTCACCGGCGCCGTGTTCGTCGCCGTCGCGATGCCCACGCTGCCCACCCGCCTGACGGCCGCCGCCGGCATCGCGCTCGCGTGGTTCTACACCGCGCCGCCGCTGCGGCTGAACTATCGCGGACTGGGCGAACTGACCGTGGCCGTCGGCCTCAACGGGATCTGGCCGATCGTGGCGGTATCGCTGCTCGCGGGTAGCGTCCCCGGGCTGATCCTGCTGATCCTGGCGCCGACCGCGCTGTTGCAGGCGGCGCGGATGATGGTGATGAACCTCGCCGACATCGAGTCCGACGCCCGGGTCGGCAAACGCACCCTGCCGGTCCTGCTCGGACCGCGCCGGGTCATCGTGATCTTCACGCTGTGTCAGGTCACGGCCTATGCGGCGCTGATCGTGTTCGCGCTTGCGGGATGGGTCCCCTGGCCGGTTTGCGCGGTGATGGCGGGCACGGCGCCGCTGTCGGTGTGGCTGGTGGGCCGGCTGCGGTCCGGTGCGCTCGCCGACCACGACCCGCGCCGGATGACGCCCGTGGTGTTCTGGGCCTCCAATCACGTCGCCCTGATCGTGTGCGCGGCGCTGGTCGGCGTACTGGCCGAGACCGCCACGGATCCGCAGGTCAACGACGGTATGGCCGGCTCGTTGAGCTTCCTGACCGCGATCCTGGCCGGCTTCCTCGTGTTGTTCGGCGTACGCCTGGTGATGGCGCTGCGTCGACTGCGCCGGGAGGACGAAACCGTCCCGATCCCCTGCCCCGCCGAGAATGCCTCGACCTGAACCCGGTCGGAGTGGGCAGCGTCCAAGATCGTAATCTGGGCGTATGTCCGACGAGCTCTCCCCGTCGCCCGAATCCGAGGCGGTGCGGGATTCCCCGCTGATTCGGAGCCTGCGTTCGGCCGTCGACGCGGCGCCCCGAGATCTGCCGCTGCGCCTGCACCTGGCCCAACTGCTGCTCGACGCCGGGCACTTGGACGCCGCCGTCGGCGAGGCGGCGGTCGCGCTCAGCCAGGCGCCGGCGGACCCGGAGGCACGGGCGCTGATGGCGCGGGCGATGGGCGGCGCGGCGCCGGCGGCGGAGGCACCGGCCGCCGCGGAGACCCCTGCCGCATCCCCCGCCGCTCCCCCGCAGCCGCAGCCGCCCCGCCCGGCGGGTTTCGACTGGGCCGCCGCCGAGGAGGAGGTCGAGGGCGTCGTCCCGCCGCGCTTCGTCGCGCCGCCGGCCCCGGGCACCCCCGACGCTCCCCGCGCCCCCGAGGCGCCCCTCGCCGCCGACGGCTCCGGCGACCCCGGCGGCGCGAGCGCGTGGGACGTCGAGGCCCCCGAGGGGTTGCGGCTCGCCGACGTCGGCGGCATGCAGGAGGTCAAGGACCGCTTGGAGGCCGCGTTCCTGGCCCCGATGCGCAACCCCGAACTGCGCCGGCTCTACGGCAAGAGCCTGCGCGGCGGCCTGCTCCTGTACGGGCCGCCCGGCTGCGGGAAGACGTTCATCGCCCGCGCCGTCGCCGGCGAACTGGGCGCCAACTTCATCTCGGTGTCGATCAGCGACGTGCTGGACATGTGGATCGGCAACTCCGAGCGCAACATGCACGAGGTGTTCGCCACCGCCCGCCGCAAGGCGCCGTGCGTGGTCTTCCTCGACGAGTTGGACGCGCTCGGCGCCAAGCGCAGCCGTACCCAACACGGCGGCCTGCGCAACACCGTCAACCAACTGCTCACCGAACTGGACGGCGTCGGCGACGTCAACGAGGGCGTGTTCGTACTTGCCGCGACCAACGTGCCGTGGGACGTCGACCTCGCGCTGCGCCGCCCCGGCCGGCTCGACCGCACGCTTCTCGTGCTGCCGCCCGACCGCCCGGCGCGCGAGGCGATCCTGCGCTACCACCTGAGCCAACGTCCGATCGCCTCGGTCGACCTGGGCAAGCTGGTCAAGATCACCGACGGCTTCTCCGGCGCCGACCTCGCGCACGTGTGCGAGAGCGCCGCCGAGTCCGCGCTGCTCGACTCCGCCCGAACCGGCTCGGTCCGGATGATCGGCATGGCCGACCTGCTGGCGGCGGCGAAGGCGATCCGGCCGTCCACCGAGGCCTGGTTCGCCACCGCGCGCAACGTCGCGATGTTCGCCAACGACGGCGGCACCTACGACGACCTGCTCACCTACCTGCGAAAGAACGGCAAGCTGTGACCGAGCACCCGCTCGTCGAACAGGCCCGGGCGCTGCTGACGCTCGACCGGGACGAGGAGGCGGGCGAACTGCTCGCCCGGCGGCTGGCCGAGGACCCGGACGATGTCCGTGCGTGGGTGCAACTGGCCTATGTGCACCAGGGTTTGGGGCGGGACGAGGAGGTACTGACCGCCACCGCCGCGGCGTTGGCCCTCGCGCCGGACGACTACGAGGCGCTGATCGTGCGGGCGTACGCGCTCCGCCGGTCGACGCGGCGCGAGGAGGCGGAGGTCGCGGCGCGGACCGCGATCGGGCTCGCGCCCGAGTTGTGGAACGGATACGCGGCGCTGTCCGAGGCGTTGACCGCGTGGCAGGAGCGGTGGCCGGAGGCGTTCGACGCGGCCTCGATAGCGGTGCGATTCGGCCCGGAGGCGGTCAACGCCCACCGCGCGTTGTGGAAGGCGTCCCTGCTGGTCGGCCGCAACGACGTACGCGCCCGAGCCGTGCGCGAAGTGTTGCGCCTGGACCCGCAGAACGCCTGGGCGTTGGCCGAACTCGCCGACCAGGCCGAGTACGACGCCGCCCGCGCACCCGTGATCGGCGCCGGCGCCAAGCTCACCGCCTCCGCCGACGCCGCCGCCACGGCGCTGGTCGCCGACCCGACCTCGGAGCGCTTGCGCAAGCAGATCGACGCGGCCGTGTTCCGCATGTTGCGCGGGACCCGCTGGATCGCGCTGGTCTGCCTGGTCCTGGCCGCCCTCGCGGCCCGGGTCTTCCCCACCGGCGACGACGCCACGTCGTTGCCCGCCCCGCTCGGCACCCGCGTCTGGGCGCTGACCCTGATGGCCCTGGCCTGGGCCTTCGGCGCCTGGCGCCGCTACCGCCGGTTGCGCACGGGGGTACGGCTCAGCATGTGGTCGCTGGTGCGTCGGGTCGGCTGGGCCCGCCTGGTGGTGGGGCAATCCGCGTGGATCACCACCACCGCCGTGGTGGTCGTGCTGATCCCGTGGTCCGAGCGGCTGATCCCGCAGATCCTGTTCTGGGTGGCCCTGGTGCCCACCCTCCTGACGATCCGGCTGGAACGCGCGGCCGCGCGCTGACCGGCGCCGTCGGCGCAGAGGGCCCGGGTCAGCGCCCGACCGCGTAGCCCTGTACGCCGCGTGAATCCGCCGCCGCCGACAGCACGCCCGTGCGGGGATCGCGCGCGACCGCGCACAGGCGGCCCTGGGACCACGGTTCGTCGACCGTGACCAGGTGGCCCCGCTCGCGCAGTGCGGCGACGGCCTTGTCGCCCAGACGGGATTCGACCGTGAGGCTGCCGGGGCTCATCGTGCGGGGGTGGAACGAGCCGGGGAAGCTCGCGGTGTGCCAGTTGGGGGCGTCGATCGCGGCCTGGAGGTCGAGGCCGCCGAGGGCCACGGCGAGGAAGAAGTGCAGGGACCACTGGTCCTGCTGGTCGCCGCCCGGCGTGCCGAAGGCCAGCACGGGTATGCCGTCGCGCACGGCGATCGACGGGGACAGGGTGGTCCGGGGGCGGCGGCCCGGGGTGAGCGAGTTGGGCAGGCCGGGCTCCAGCCAGGCCATCTGGAGCCGGGTGCCGAGCGGGAAGCCGAGTCCGGGTATCGCCGGGCCGGACTGGAGCCAGCCGCCGCTGGGCGTCGCGGAGACCAGGTTGCCCCAGCGGTCGGCGACGTCGAGGTGGCAGGTGTCGCCCCGGGTCGCCCCGTCGGCGCGGACGGTCGGCTCGCCGGTGCCGGGCGGCCGGGTCGACCCGGCCTCCGCCTCGCCCTGCGCCACCGACAGGCCGGGCAGGCGCGGGACCCGGCCGCCGGGGGCGCCGGGGCGCAGCTCGTGGGATGCCCGTGCGTCGATCAGCATGCGCCGGCCGGCGTTGTACCCGCCCGCCAGCAGGTCGTCGAGCGGCACCGGCGCGGCGTCGCCGTACCAGGCCTCCCGGTCGGCCATGGCGAGCTTGGTGCCCTCGACCAGGGTGTGCACGTAATCGGGGTCGTCGTAGTCGAACTCGTGCGGCAACAGCGCGAGTTGCTGGAGGAAGACCGGGCCCTGGCTCCACGCGCCGGGCTTGTACACGGTCCAGCCCCGCCAGTCGTGGCCGGCCGGCTCCTCGTAGTGGGCGGCATATCGCACGAGGTCGTCACCCACGAGGGTGGAGGCGTGGCGCCGTCCCGAGGTGTCCATCGCGGGCTTCGCGGCGAAGTCGGCGACGGCCTCGCCGATGAAGCCCTCGCGCCAGATCCGCCGGGCCGCCTCGATCTCCGCCTCGCGGGTGCCGCCCGCGCATTCACGCAGCAGCGTGCGCCAGGTGCGGGCCAGGGCGGGGTTGCGAAAGAGCGTCCCGGTCTGCGGCGCGGGCAGGTACACCTCGGCCGAGCTGGTCCACTCGGTCTCGAACTGCTCGCGCATCCGCGCCACGGTCGCGGCAAGCAGCGGCGAGACGGGGTGTCCCGACTCGGCGTAGCCGATCGCGTACGTCAGCACCTCGGCGAGCGGCTTCGTCCCGTGGTCGCGCAGCAGCGTCAGCCACGCGTCGAAGGAGCCCGGCACGGCGGCGGCCAGCGGCCCGGTCCCGGGCACGAGGTCGAGGCCGAGGGAGCGGTAGTGCCCGATGGTGGCCCCCTGCGGCGCGGGCCCCTGGCCGCACAACACCCGGACCGCGCCGCCCACCGGAGCGAGGATGATCGGCACCTCTCCGGCCGGCCCGTTCAGGTGCGGCTGCACGACCTGGAGCACGAAGCCGGCCGCCACCGCCGCGTCGAACGCGTTGCCGCCGTCCTCCAGGACCGCCATCGCCGACTGCGACGCGAGCCAGTGGGTGGTCGACACGACCCCGAAGGTCCCCCGTACGGTCGGCCGGCTCGTCCAGTCGCTCATCGCGCCTCCTCCGCGCCGGGCGTCCCGGCCCCGCCCTGGGGCACCGCCGAGCACGATTCGGCCAGTCTCGCGAAGTCGTACGGCTACCGAAAGTGATTCGGCGGGGTTGCGCACGCTTCGGCAAACCGGGGACACACGCTTCGGTAGACGAGAACGCAAGCGTCGGTAGACGGGAACCCACGCATCGGCAGACGGGATCAACCGAGAGCGATTCACCAACTGTTGCCGAGCTGCTTGGCAGATGTTGCCGATTCCGCAGGATCGCCCGGCGAGTTGAATCGCTGTCAGCAGCCGGGCGAACAGCCCTCCACGAATGTGATCGAATCACCTCCCCTCCGATTGGAGCGCGCTGATGACGCCTGCCGCAGCGGCGGGACCCCGCCGACGGATCCGAATCGGCATCGACACCGGCGGTACCTTCACCGACGTGGTCGCGCTGGACGAGGAGTCCGGCGAGCTGGTCACCACCAAGACGCCGTCCACGCCGAGCGACCCGGCCGACGGCTTCATGAACGGCATCGACAAGGTGCTGGGCCTGCTCGGATGCACCGGGGCCGACGTCACCGCCGTCGCGCACGGCACCACGGTGGCCACCAACCAGCTCCTGGAAGACAAGATCGACCGCCTCGGGTTCATCACCACCGAGGGCTACGAGTACATCCTGGAGATCGCCCGCCAGGCGGTCCCGGACGGCTACGGCAACTCCTACTTCTGGGTCAAGCCGGACCGGATCGTCCCGGTCGACCTGGTGCACACCGTGGGCGGCCGGTTCGACCACAAGGGCAACGAGGTCCGCCCGTTCGACGAGGAGGGCGCCCGCGCCGCCGCCCGTCGACTGCGCGAGCAGGGCATCCTCACCATCGGCGTCTGCTTCCTGCACTCCTACGCCAACTCGGCGCACGAGGAGCGCATGCGCGAGATCCTGCGCGAGGAGCACCCCGAGGCAATCGTGTCGATCAGCTCCGAGGTGCTGCGCGAGTACCGCGAGTACGAGCGCTCGATGACCACCCTCGTCGACGCCGCGGTCAAGCCGCGTGTGGCCCGCTACGTCGGCGGCATCCGGCAGCGCCTGGACGCGTTCACCACCGCCGGCGAGGCGCCCCGCCGCGTGCCGTTCGCGATCATGAAGTCCAACGGCGGCGTGCTCTCCGCCGAGGAGGTCGTGCACCAGCCGATCACCACCGTGCTCTCCGGCCCGGCCGCCGGCGCCCTGGGCGCCGCGCTGATCGCCGAGAAGGCCGGCTTCGACAAGGTCCTGACCTGCGACGGCGGCGGCACCTCCACCGACGTGTCGGTGGTGCTCGGCGGCGAGCCGACGCTGACCACCGAGGGCACGGTCGGGCGTTTCCCGTCCAAGATCCCGATGATCGACGTGGTCACCGTCGGCGCCGGCGGCGGCTCGATCGCCTGGATCTCCCCCGAGGGCACGCTCAAGGTCGGCCCCCGCTCGGCCGGCGCCGACCCGGGCCCGCTGTGCTACGGCAAGGGCGGCACCGAGCCGACCATCACCGACGCGCACGTCCTGCTCGGCCGCATCCCCCCGCACCTGCTCGGCGGCGAGATCCCGCTGGACGTGGACGCCGCCCGTGAGGGCCTGACCAAGATGGCCGCCGAACTGGGCATGGGCATCGAGCAGTTGGCCAACGGCATCCTGGAGATCTCGGCCTGGAACCAGGCCAACGCGCTGCGCCAGATCACCGTCAAGCGCGGCCTGGACGTCCGCGACTTCACCATGGCCACCTTCGGCGGCTCCGGCTCGCTGCTGCTGTGCCGCCTCATCGACATCCTCGGCCTCGCCGGCGTCATCGTGCCGCGCGACCCGGGCAACGTCTCCGCGTTCGGCCTGCTCACCGTCGACGTGCGCTGCGACTACGTGCAGACCGCGGTCGGCAGCCACCCCGAGCTCGATCACCCCAAGGTGGCGGGCATCTTCGACGAGTTGGCGGGCAAGGCGGGCGACGCCCTCGACAAGGAGGGCTTCGCGGCCGAGGACCACCGCTACGTGCGCACCGCGGACCTGCGCTACTTCGGCCAGGCGTTCGAGGTTCGGGTCCCGGTGCCGGACGGCCCGTTCACCGCCGAACTCGCCGACACCGTCGCCGAGTCGTTCCACGCCGCGCACGAGCAGCTCTACGGGTACAACTTCCGCGGCGACGCGAGCCAGCCCGTGGAGTGGGTCAACCTGCGCGTCACCGGCGTCGGCCCGATCCGCCGCCCCGAGCTGCGCGAACTCCCGGGCCGCGAGGACGATGTCGAGCGCGCCCGCACCGGCACCCGCGCGGTCTGCTTCGTCGACCGCGACGGCTACGTGGACACCGCCGTGTACGCGCGGCCCGAACTCGCCCCGGGCGACCTGGTCGTCGGCCCGGCGATCATCGAGGAGTTCGGCTCCACCATCCCGATCCACCCGGGCTTCGCCGCCCGCGTGGACGCCTACGGCAACGTCGTGGTCACCCGCGACACCGACACCACCTCGACCGCTTCGAAGGGAGCCTGAACATGAGCGCCGGCACCACCGCCACCACCCCGCAGGACGCGCTGCACGGCGTCGACCCCGTGCTCCTGGAGATCGTCGAAGGCACCCTCGCCTCGGTCGAGATGGAGGTCGAGACCGCGATCGGGCGCACCTCGCGCTCGCCGATGATCCGCGACGCACACGACTTCCGGGCGGGCATCCACGACCGCAAGTTGCGCAAGCTCACGGGTCGTTCGTACTCCGCGCTGGTGCACCCCATCGCCCGCGACTTCCCGCTGGAGACGATGCGTCCGGGCGACGTGTTCTTCCACAACGACGTGTACGAGTCGGAGGGCGGCATCGGCCACCTGCCCGACCTGTGCGTCACCGTCCCGGTCTTCGCGGACGGCCAAGTGGTCGCGTTCGTCCAGGCGTTCGGGCACCACGACGACATCGGCGGCTGCTGCCCCGGGTCGATGCCCTCGGGCGCGACGACGGTGTACGAAGAGGGCCTGATGGTCCCGCCGATCAAGCTGTGGGACCAGGGCGTGCCGAACCAGGCCGCGCTGCGCATCATGACCCGCAACTCGCGGATGCCCGATTCGCTCGCCGCCGACCTGGACGCCGAGTGCTCGGCGTGCCTGATGGGTTCGCGCCGGCTCGGCGAACTCTTCGAGCGCTACGGCCGCGAGACCGTCGAGGCGTGCTTCGACGCGATCCTGGACAAGACCACCGAGACCTACCGTCGCGAGATCCTGTCCAAGATCCCCGACGGCGAGTACGTCTGGGAGGACTACGCCGAACACGACGGCGTGGACGAGCCGATGCTGCACACGCAGCGGATCACCCTGACCAAGACGCCCGACAAGATCCTGATCGACTTCACGGGTACGTCGAAGCAGGCCAAGGGTCCGATCAACCACTGCGGCGACTACGCGGACGGCAACTTCCTCAAGAAGTGGCTCGCCCCGATCCTGCGCAACCTCGCGGACACCCCCGAGCGGATGGCCGAACTCGACGTCAACGAGGGCGTGGTGCCGCTGATCGAGATGAAGTTCCCGGAGAAGGGCACGCTGCTCACGCCGATCTTCCCGGCGCCGACCAACGCGCGCACCTTCGTCATCCTGCGCCTGCTCGGCGTGCTCTCCGGCGTGCTGGCCAAGGCGGTCGACGGCCGGATGCCCGCCGACCAGGAGACGATCCGCTACACCGGCGTGTACGGGCACGACGCGGAGGGCCGCTCGTACCTGATGCGCGAGGTGCTCGGCGGCGGCTCGGGCGGGCGCTACTACGCGGACGGCGAGGACACGATCCACGTCGTGCCGGACTCGCGCAACCTGCCGACCGAGTTCACCGAGTCGCGCTTCCCGTTCCTGGTCGAACGCCTGGGCCTGGCGGCCGACTCGGGCGGCCCGGGCGAGTTCCGCGGCGGCCTCGGCTACGAGAAGCACATCCGGATGTTGCTCGACGCGTCGTTCATGTCGATCGCCGACCGCTCGATCCTGTCCTGCTGGGGCGTCAAGGGCGGCAAGGCCGGCCGCCCCTTCCAGGTCGTGATCGACCCGGGCGGCCCGAACGAGCGCGAGATGGAGGGCCTGGTCGACGACGAGCCGGTCAAGGCCGGCGAGGTGATCCGGATCCGCACCACGGGCGGCGGCGGCTGGGGCGATCCCCTCGACCGCAAGACCGAGTCGGTCCTGCGCGACGTCCAGTGGGGCAAGGTCTCCCGAGCGGCGGCGGCGGACGACTACGGCGTCGTCCTGACGGGCGAGGGCGACGAGTTGGCGGTCGACGAGGCGGCAACGGAAGCACTGCGCGAGTCGATCCGCACGGCCCGCCCCGAGGTCGAGCCCTTCTTCGACCGCGGCCCGGGCTACGCCCTGCTGTCGGGCGGGCAGGCATACGCGGCAGTGGACATGCTGTAGGGCCTCGCCAGGCAACGACGAGCCGGCCCCGACCGTTTCGACGGTCGGGGCCGGCCACGTGGTGGCGGCTTTCCCGCGAAGCCGGCAGTTCACCACGGTCGCCGGGCTCCCGAGCAGCGAGGCTCGGCCCGAACCACGATCCGCCGCACGGCGTCAGGTGCGATCCGCGTCCCGGTCGCGTAGTCGGCGCAGGGTCAGTCCGGTCGTCGATTTGCACAGGAACTCGGCGCGTTCGTAGGACAGTCGGCCTCGGCCGGTCTGCGGGCAGATGTCGTCCGGGCCCAGCGCGCGGGCCCGCGCGGGTCCCGGGCGACGGTCGGCGAGGAAGACCGGGCCGTGGGTCCGGCCGTCCAGGAGTTCGGCCAGGAGCGCGGCGGTCCGCGCGCGCCAGGTGATCCACGCACCGGGCCGGGTCCCCCGGCTCGGGCGGCGGGCTCGCCGCTCCGCCGGGTCGAGGTCCTGGACGTTGAGCGCCAGTACGGCCGTGACGGTGGCGCCGGATTCGCGCAGCAGCGTCCACAGCGCGCGGTCCCGCAACGGGGCTTCCGTTTCCCAGGGTTGCGCGGGGGCGGAGAAGGCCGGGGCGGAGATGGCCGGGTCGGGCTCGGTCGCGGTGCGGGGTTCGGCCGGTCGCGGTGGGATGCCCGTGTCGAGGCCCGGGGTGTGCGTCCACGCTCCGAACGCCCTGACTGCGGCGCGGTGCCGGTTCCAGGTCGCCGCGGCCGTGCCGTTCCACGACATGCGGAACGCGTCGGCGACCCGGTCGGGGCTCAGCGAGGCGAGCGGCAGGCCCACCCCCAGGGCGAGCCGCAGGCGCCACAACGTCTGTCTGTAGGAGCGGGCGGTCGCGGGTGCGAGCCGATCCTGGGCGAGGAACGCGTCGACGGCCTCGCCGAACGTGCGGACGGGCGCGTCGTCCCCGGTCGCGATGCCCTCGGCACGGCGGGTCAGGTAGGCGCGTTCGGCGGCGTTGCGGGTCAGGAGCGCCGCCCGCTCGAACTCACGGCGTGCCTCTTCGCCGCGACCCAGGCGCAGCAGCAGGTCGCCGCGTACGCCGGGGAGCAGGTGGTAGTCGCGCAGCGCCGGGTCGCGGGTGAGCGTGTCGGCGAGTGCGAGACCGGCGGCCGGGCCGTCCGCCATGCCCACCGCGACGGCCTCGTTGAGGCGTACGACCGCGGTGGGCAGGATTCGCGCGAGTGCCGCGTACAGTCCGGCGATCCGCGGCCAATCGGTGTCCTCGGCGGTGCGCGCCTGTGCGTGGCAGACGGCGATGGCGGCCTGGAGGACGTACGGGCCTGGTTGGCCGGGTATGCCTGCCTCGCGGGCCCGCAGCATGGCGGCGAAGCCGCGGCGGATGAGCGATCGGTCCCACCGTCCGCGGTCCTGCAGATGCAGGGGGACGGGTTCGCCGGCGGGACCGGTGCGCGCGGCGGCACGGGACGCCTGGATCTCCATGAGCGCGACCAGGCCGTGGACTTCGGCCTCGGCGGGCATCGAGTCGGCGAGCAGTCGCCCGAGCCGCAGCGCCTCCAGGCACAGGCCGGGCCGGATCAGGTCGTCGCCCGAGGTCGCCGAGTAGCCCTCATTGAAGATCAGGTAGAGGACCTCGATGACGGACGCGAGGCGTTCGGCCGTCTCGGGACCCGTCGGGAGTTCGAACGGCACGCGCGCTTCGGCGAGCGTGCGCTTGGCGGTCGCGATGCGGCGGGCGATCAGCGGCTCGGCCGTGAGGAAGGCCCGGGCGATCTCGGACGCGGTCAGCCCACCGAGGAGGCGCAGAGTCAGCGCGACACGCGCCTCGGTGGGCAGCACGGAGTGGCAGGAGACGAACATGAGCCGCAGCACGTCGTCCTGCTCGTCGTCCTGCTCGTGGACGCCATGCCCGGCACCCGCCTCGGGGCCCGGCTCGAGGCTGCGGATATCCGCGTCGAGACGATGTTGTTCGGCCAGCTCGTGCGCGAGCAGTTCGCCGTGTTCCGCCGCCCGCCGGTCGCGGCGGATGTGGTCGACGGCGCGGCGTTTGGCGACGGTGGTGAGCCAGGCGCCCGGGTTGTCCGGGACGCCCGACCGGGGCCACTGCTCCAAGGCCGCGACCAGTGCGTCCTGCGCCAGTTCCTCCGCCACCCCGATGTCGTGCACCATGCGGGTCAGCGCGGCGACGATGCGGGCCGATTCCGTCTTCCAGATGGAATCGACCGTGCGGTGGACATCCGTCACGGGCCGAAGACCTGCTGGATGACGCTCTCGCCGTCACCGACGATCGCGCGGAACCGGCGACCGAGTGCGACGGCCTCCTCCTTGGAGCCGACCTCGATGAGCGCGAAGCCGACGACGGCCTCCTTGGCCTCGGCGAACGGGCCGTCGGTCACGGTGACCTCACCGCCCGCCGAGACCAGGCGCACGCCGCCGGGCTCCAGTCCGCCGGTGGCCAGCAACACGCCGGCAGCGCTCAGCTCGTCGATGAAGGCGCCCATCTCGGCGAACAACTTCTCGTCGGGGGCGGTGTCGTTCGGGCCGGCCTTGGTGGTCATCAGGTAGCGCATGGTGGTCTCCGGTCTCACTCGGTCTTGTTCGATCTCGTTCGCTCCGGCTGTATTGCCGGACGCTGACACGTCGCAGAGAAGATGTGACAGGGAATCGCATTATTCCCTGTCACATCGATGGATCGACGAAGGTGCGAGCCCCACGGAAGACGTCCGAGGTGGCCGGCCCGCCCCGAAGGAGTTCCACCGTGACGACCACCGCGCCTCTCCCGCACACCACCGCCGCCTGAGCGGCACGCCTTTCGGGCGACAACCCTGCACCTGTAACCCTTCAACCCCCTTCAACCAGCAAGAGAGCGAGACGGTTCGATGCGCATCATCATTGGTGAATTCGTCAGCCTGGACGGCGTCGGTCAGGCCCCCGGCGGCCCCGACGAGGACACCGACGGCGGGTTCGCCCACGGCGGCTGGACCCACCCCTTCTTCGACCCGCAGGTGATGGGCGGCGCCCTCGCCGAATGGGCGGCCACCACCGACGCGCTGCTCTTCGGCCGGCGCACCTGGCAGGTCATGGCCGCGGCCTGGCCCGGCCGAGCGGGCGACCCCTTCGCCGACCACATGAACTCGGTCCGAAAGTACGTCGTCACCGACACACTCGGCGACGACGACCTGACCTGGAACAACACCACCCGCATCCCCGGCGACCAGACCCTCGACCGGATCCGGGAACTGCGCGCGACCGAGGGCCGAGACCTGGTGCTGATGGGCAGCCTCACACTCGCCCGAACCCTTCTGACCGAAGGACTGGTCGACGAACTGCGCCTGATGATCATGCCGGTGCTCCTGGGCGGCGGAAAGACCCTCTTCCCAACCGACGGCGCCCTGCGCACCCTCGAACTGGTCTCGACCAAGCTCAGCACCACCGGCGTACACGTCGCCACCTACCGCCCGGCACCCGGGGCGTAACGACCGACACCCGGCCGAACCCATGGACCGGACGCGGGGAACCACCCTGATCTCCAGGGAGGTTCCCCCGCCGTTCGTCGCCGACCACCGGCCGGCAACGGCGGGCAGGAGGGGTCTCGGGTCGAGTCCACCCCTTCCTGGGCCCGACCCCCACCCAAGCCCACACCGTCGGCAACCACGTCGCCGTCACCGGCCGGGTGGCGCCGGTGCGGCGCGGGTCGGAGCCCTTTCGGTGGCGAGGTCTTCACCAAGGAAGACGGCGACGACGAGGAACACCCCGATCACGGCACGCGTCCCGAATCCTGTGTTCCACGTGGCCGTGCCCGGCTGAGGGTCCGGGACAATGGGGCCTCGGGCCGACGCTCGTCGGCGACCTGCCGGCCGGGGAAGGCGAGGCATGACCGCGCGGCGCACCGACCCCCGGCCACCCGAGGCGTGGTGGTCGGAGGAGGACCAGGAATGGGTCCTCGGCGACAAGGACGAACACGGACGTCTCACGGGCCTGATCCGCTACTGGGACGCGGACGGCCGGTTCGTCTGCGAGTCCGAGCTTGTGGCCGGCCGGCCGCACGGCGTCTTTCGGCGCTACGACCACCCCGGTGGCGAGTTGTCGCAGGAGGGCCGGTACACGGACGGCCGCGTCGACGGCGTACGGCGCTTCCACCGGCCGAGCACCCCGAAGCCACAGTCGCCGGAGCCGGGGGCGGGATACGGCTCGGGCGGCCCGTGGCGGGACGCGGTGGAGTCGGTACGTGTCTACGAGTGCGTGTACGCCGACGGCGACCTGATCGGCACCCGTCATCTCGACGGAGCCGGGGTCGAGGTCCAACCCGGCTCGGGCGAGCCCGTGCCGCCGCGCCCCGAAGGCGTGGCACCCACGGCGAGCCGGCTGCCGGGTTCGGGGGACATCGCGTGGCTGTTCATGCGGCGGCGTGGCGAGCAAGGTGAGGAGACGCTCGAAACCCGGCACTGGTGGGCCGACGGCACCCTCCAGAGCGAGTGGACCGTCGACGGCACCGACCGGCGCTATTACCGCAGTGGCGTCCTCTGGCGGGAGGCCCGTCGGGTGCCCCGCGAGGACATCCGCCCCCTGCACGGCACTTTGTGCTACCACGACGTGCACGGACTGCTGCGCCGTGAGTCCGGCCACGACTTCGGGTCCGGACGCGAAGTCGAGCGGCACCGGACCTGGCACCGCACGGCCGCGGAGGCGGACGGCCGCGGCGTCACCCGCTCCGGCCCGGTCGAGGACGCCGTCGAGGTGGGCGTGTGGCAGGTCCGCGACGCCGATGGGACACCCGTACGGGAGGTCCGGCTCGGGCGCCTGTGGGGCGACGCCGACCTGCCGGCCACCCCGTCCGCCGCCGAACTTCCGTACAGCACGGCGGAGTTACACGCCGTACTCGCCGAAGCCGACGCCGACGACCCGGACGGCGGCCCCACGCAGCTGGCCCGGATCCGGCTCGCCGCCCGCGAGGGCGCCGCGGCGCTCGCGCCGGTCGTCGGCGACGAGCGGCCCTGGCCCGCCGTCATGGTCGACGGTCCCTACTGGCACGAGGGCGTACCTGTCTCGCCGCTGACCCCGCAGTCGTCACTCACCGAGGTGATCCATGCCCTGCGGTGGGGAGAGCCCGCGGGCCCGACCCTGGCCCGGCTCGCCCACGACCTCTTCCGGTACGGGCACCCGCACACCGCCCTGGACGCCATCGAAGCGGCCCTCCTCCTCGGCGACGACGCCGACCGGCACCGGACACGGGCGGTCCTGCTCGGGGCCCTCGGCCGCGACGCCGATGCCGACGCCGACGTCCCGGGACCGGACCACGTCGACCCGGCCGCCACCCGTCTGCTGCTCGCCATCCGGGCACGCCCCGCCGACAACGGCCCCCGGACGGCCTATGCGGAGCTGGTGGCCGTCTCCCACCCCGAGCACGCCCGGCTGATCAACGCCCAGTGCGGTGGCAACGCGGACGACGAGGACGCCGCCGTGGCCGCGTACGTGGCCGCGCTGCCCGAGGAGGTGCGTGACGTCCTCATCGGCGACCCGGAACGCGGGTTCGTGCGCTCGGTCACCGACATGGAAGCGGAGACCTTCCTGCGCCACCACGACGCCCTCTTCCGTGCCGCGCCCGAAGACGACTGCCTTGAACTGCAGTTCGCGAGCGACCATTTCGCCGAGATCTCGCTGCTTCCCGCGCTCGGCCGCTACCGCGGTCTACGCACCTACGACACCCACCTGGACGGCGACGCCGCGGCCCGGCCGGCCCGCTCGCCGTATCTACGACAACTGGAAAGTCTCGCGCTGCCGGATTCCAACCTGGACGACGACGCCCTGACCGCCCTGCTCGCCGGCCACGGCTACCCGCGCCTGCGTGAACTGGACGTGTCCGCCTCACGTTACGACGAGCAAAAATTCACCTCGGCCGGGCTCCTGCGGCTGCCCGATGCCGTCTTCGCGCCGCATCTGGAGCGCCTCGACCTCAAGCGCAGCACCTTCGACGATCTCGACAGCGCCTTGGCAACGGTCCTACCGGCACTGCCGCGCCTCACCGACCTCACCCTCGACAGCCACCTGCTCGGCGACGGATTGCTGACCCGGCTGAGCGAGCTTCCCAACCGCTTCACCGCGCTCGACCTCGCGAGCGGCGCCTTCACCCGGGCAGGCGTCGACGCGCTGGTCAACTCCCCTGCGGCAGCCGGCCTCCGGAGTTTCGCCATGGCGATCCACGGCGACAATACCGGCGCCGCCATGCTCACACTGGTGCGCGGGCGGCGGCTGGGCGCCCTGCGGACGCTCCGGCTGTCCGGGGGCCATCCCGACCGGCTGCCACCCGAGATCGGCCCCGCCCTCGCGGAGTCGGTGTTCACCGAATCGCTGGAAACACTGCGGCTGAACGGGGGCCGCTTCGGCCCCGACGGCACCGCCGGACTGGCAGCGGCACCGTTCCGGCGGCTGCGCCGCCTCGACCTCGGCAACTGCGGCATCGGCGACCGCGGAGCGGCCGTACTGGCCCGCACCCCGATGCCGCCCACCCTGCGGTGGCTGGTGCTCGACACCAACGACATCGGCGACGCGGGTGCACTCGCCCTGGCCCGCTCACCCCACCTGACCGGACTCGAAGGACTCGAACTCCGGCACAACCGCTTCGGCGACCGTGCCACCCGGGCACTGCGCGCACGCTTCGGCGGTGCGCTGTACGGCTGACGCGGCGGGCGGGGAGGGGCTCGGGTCGAGTCGGCCGGGGTGCCTTTGCGGGTGGGTCGGGTGTGTACGGCGGGCGCGGTGCTTTGGCCGGGAGGCCGGAACCGGCCAGAGTCGCCGGGCCGGCCGCCGCCGGCATCCGGCCCGGCCGGCCTGGTTATTGGTACTCCGGTGTGGCTGTGTTGGGCTGCCTGGGGGTCTCGACGTGTCCTGCGGTGCCGGTGTGCTGCCGTTGCGCTCCTGCTGAGGTACGTCCCTTCTTCACGAAGCCGGCCTCGTCCACGGTCGGTGCCGCGCTGCCGTGGGCGTCCCGGTGTGCGTACCGCAGCGCGAGCACCGGATCGGGACCCGACCTGACCGAACCGGTTCGTGATCCGAGCCGTGACCCTGTCGAACATCCCTCGCCCGCCTGCGGGCCCGGTCTACGCTACGGCCGGCGGGGTTATGGCCTTGGTGAGGCGGGTGGTTCCGTCGTCGCCGGTGTGTGGCTCCGACCGGTACCCCTCGTCCTGGTAGAGGGCGATGTTCTGCCGGCTGTGGACGCCGGTGTGCAGCACGAGGCGGCGGCAGCTCGGGTCGGCCGCGGCTTCGGCGGTGCGCAACAGCCAACGGCCCAGTCCCCGGCCCCGCAGGTCGGGCACGACGCCGAGCCGGCCGACGTGCCAGTCGGTGTCGACGCGTCGGGCCCGCACCATGCCCAGCAGCCGGCCGTCCCGCCACAATCCCATGGCGTGCCAGGTCGCCAGCCACTCGCCCATCTGCTCCGGCGACTCGTGCAAGGCCGGGATGTCCAGGGTGTCGTTGGCGAGAGCCTCGTCCACCCAGCAGCACCGCTGCACCACCGTGACCTCGGGAGCGTCGTCAGGGGTCAGCCGTCTCAGGTAGGAGCCCGGCAGCGGGCCGGGCGGCAGGCCGGGGCGTGCTCCTTCGCGCATCGGACGCAGGGCGTGGGCAACCCGGACCAGTTCGTCCAGGACGCCGACGGCCGCCCCGGCAAGAGTGGCACTCGGGCGGATCCGGCCGTCTTCGACGGCGTCACCGATGCGTATCGCGACCGTGCGTCCCAACGGCACCAAGCGCAGTGTGGTCACCACCTGCTTGGCGTGCTGGACCGCGCGCGTGCCCGCGGAAGTGTTCCCGTAGCTGACGAAGCCGATCGGTTTCCATGCCCACTCGCGACCGAGGTAGTCGAGCGCGTTTTTCAGAGTCGCCGGCATTCCGTAGTTGTACTCCGGGGTCACCACAATGAAGCCGTCCGCGGCGTCCACGAGCGCGCTCCATCGTCTGGTGTGTTCGTGCGCGTAGAGGCCCGACGACGGATGCTCCTCTTCGTCCAGGAAGGGCAGGTCGAGGTCGCCGATGGCCATGGGCACGAGTTCGACGTCGAGTTCCCCGGCGCGAGGCGTGATCGTCTCGATCAACCACGTGCCGACCGCCGGGCCGAGGGCGCCGGGCCGGGTGCTGCACACGAGGACGAGGACGCGCGCCGTTTTCGTTGACATGGAAACGAAAGTAACCGCTAGATTGATTACATGTCAAAGAAATCCTCGACCGAGAATGTGCGCCGGCTGAACCCGGACGAAGAGCGGGCGTGGCGGGCCTACCGGCGCATGGTGGTCGCCGTGCAGGCCGCCACGGCGCGTGACCTGGCCGCGGTCGGGCTCTCCGAGCCCGACTACGAGGTGCTCAGCACGTTGTCGGAGCGGCCCGACCACACCAGCACCCTGCGGGAACAGGCCGCCAAGATGCGATGGTCCCGCAGCCGGCTCTCCCGGCACGCCACCAGGATGGAAGCCCGCGGCCTGCTGCAACGTGCACCCGACCCGGCGGATGGCAGAGGATGTTTCCTCATTCTCACCGACCACGGCCTGGACACGCTCGAGAACGCCGCCCCGGCGCATGTCGCCTCGGTGCGACGCCACTTCATCGACCGGCTCCCGCCCGAGGACCTCGGCGCCCTCGAACGCATCGCCCGGAAGCTGGAGGACATCGAGGGCTGACGGCGAGCGCCGATCAGCCGCGCACCTACGACGGCGACCGGCGAGACCCGGTATCCGTCGCGACCGGCGAAGAAGCCCGCGTCAGCCACTACGAGCGACGAGGAGACCCACTCCCGTCCTGACGGACCAACACCGTTGCAGGACTAGACTTCGGGGCATGATGTTCGGCACCGATCGCACCGTGGAGAGCCGGCTCGTCCGGGTGGAGCGGAAACTCGATCTGATCATGCGTCACCTCGGCATCGAGGAGGACGACTCGGAACTCGCCCAGGTCCGGGCGCTCGTGGACGAAGGCCGGACGATGGAGGCGATCAAGGTCCATCGGGAGACCACCGGCGCGAGTCTCAAAGAGGCGAAAGACGTGGTCGACGCCATCAAGGCGGGACGCCGCTGACCCCCGGTCCCGCGTCATGGACACCCGCCTCGCAAGCGGACTCGGTCCGACGCGGCGCCGGCATGGTCCGATCGACATCTCGCGGCTCCCGGCGCACGCAAGCGAGCACCGACGCTACGACGTGACCGCCCACATCGGCGCACAGCGAGCCGTTGGCCCCTGTACGACCTCGCCTGCACCATGGCGACACACCAAGGCGTCACGGCAGTAGGCGAGTTGCGTGCACATCACACCGTGGGTCGAACGGTCGGCGCGTATTACCCCCGGTTCACGAATGGCCGTGCTCGTCCAGTTGAGCCCCGGCCTGACCGCCTCCGCCATCGCCCGCGAGCTGGACGTCTCCGAGCGCACGGTGATCCGCGACGTCCAGGCGTTGCAGGAGGCCGGCATCCCCGTCAGGTCGGAGCGCGGCCGGGTGGGCGGGTACCACCTGGCGCCGGGCTATCGAACCCGACTCGCCACACTGCACCCCTCGGAAGCGGAGACGCTGTTCCTTTCCGGTCTGCCCACGGCGCTACCGGATCTGGGGTTGTCGGATGCGGCGGACAGTGCCCGCCTGAAGTTGACGGCCACCCTGCTCCCGTCGGTGCGGGCGGCGGCCGAGTCGTCGGTGCGCCGGTTCCATCTCGATGCGCCGGCCTGGTTTCGGGAGCCGTGCACGCCCGGACTGCTGCCGGAACTGGCCCGCGCCGTGTGGTCCGACCACATGGTCGAACTGGCCTATGCGCGGCCGGGCCGCGACGGCGCGCCGCCCACCACGGTGTCCCGTGTGGTCGAGCCGTACGGGCTCGTCCTCAAAGCGGGCTTTTGGTACCTCGTGGCTCGGCACCCGGTCGACGGGGCGAGCCGTGACGGGGCTTGGCGCACCTACCGCCCTTGCTCCTGGTCGATCCGCCGGACGAGGGAGCGGACTTGGCCCTCGTCGAGGTGGTCGGTGGGGACGGCGATGCCCGTGCCGCCGGCCGCGGTGACGAGTTCCGCGGTCTCCTCGATGGTCTCCGTCGCCCGGCCGACCTCGCTGGCCTGCGTGCGGGTGGTGCGTCCGGTGACATAGACGGTGGCCCCGGCCCGCCCGAGCTCGACGGCTTGGGCACGCCCGGCGCCGCGGGTGGCCCCGGCCACGAGTGCGATTCGGCCCGCGAGCGGGCGCTCCTGGGAGGCGTTTCGATCGATGTTCGGAAGCGACGTTTTTTGGCTCATGCCATTGATCGTCCACGCCAATGGCGACAGAACACGTCACCCTTTCCCGGATGTTCCGCGCGCACCGGGCCGGACCGCCCGCGGGCACGTTCGCGAGGCGATCCGGTTCGCGCGGTCGGGTGCGTTGGCGGCGCCATCGCACGTACATCGAGTCGACTGTGCCGGCGGCGGTGACCGTGGAACCTCGGTCAGTGGACGACGTCGAAGACGTTCTTCTGCACGCCGTTGGCGTATGCCTCGTGCTCGACGAGCTTCAGCTTCTGGGTGTCCTTGTCCGTGGCGCTGAACAGGCGCTTGCCCGCACCGAGCAGGAGCGGGAACACGAGCAGGTGGTAGCGGTCGATCAGGCCTGCGTCCGACAGGGCCTGGTTCAACGTGGCGCTTCCGTGCACGATGATCGGACCGCCGTCGGTCTGCTTCAGCGCGGCGACGTCCTCGAGCGAGCGCAGGATCGTGGTCTCGCCCCAGTTCGACACCAGGTCGCCCTCGGACAACGTGGTGGAGACGACGTACTTCGGCATCACCTTGTAGTCGGCGAAGTCGGCCATGTCCGGCCACACCGCGCTGAACGCCTGGTAGCTGACCCGACCCATCATCATCGCCGCGGCTTCCTGCTGTTCACGGCCCTTGATCTCGAAGGCCTCGGGGAGGAACTCGATGTCCTTGAAGGTCCATCCGGAGTTGCGGTAGCCGGGCTCCCCGCCCGGGGCCTCCACGACGCCGTCGAGCGAGACGAAGGCGGTGCTGATCAAAGTACGCATCGAAGATTCCCAGATGTCTCGTTGCCGTTTCCGGCGGGTTCGGTCGGTGTGCGCTCGTTTCGCGGCGCACCGGACATGATCTTGGACTGTGGATCGCGGGGGAACCCGTCTTCCCCTGTTCGAGTTATTCGGGCGCCCGGCTGTGGTCGCGCCAGTGACGCCGCGGCGCCGGGTAGCCCATGGGTGCTCAGGCGAAGAAGTCGAGGAGAACGGGCGCGAGGACAGCCGGGGCGACGTCGTGGGTCTGGCCCGGCAGGCTGATGTAGCCGGCGGCGGGGATCGCGGCGGCGACGGCGCGAGTGGGGGCGCGGAGGATTTCGGGGCTTGCGTCACCGTCGACGGCGAGGACGGGCACGGTGATGTCCGCGAGGAGCCCGGCGGGGACCCCCGCGCCGGTGTCGATGCCCAGGGCCGCAGCGTCGTAGGCGAGGGTGGGCGCAACGGCTTCGAACGCGGGCCACATCGGGGTGGCGCGCATCTGCTCGACCGCCGGGGCCGGAGCGCCCGCATAGCGCATGAGTTCGGCGACGGCGTCGCCGTGCCGGTCCTCCGCGAGCGCGGCACGGAGGTTGCGGACGTAGCCGGCGAAGTCCGCGGCGCCGGCCTCGTCGGTGGTGAACGGGGGCTCGTACACGGCGACCTTGCGCACGCCGATCCCGGCGGTGGCGGCGCGCAGGGCGAGCGCGGAACCCGACGACATTCCGACGAGGTACGCCGTCCCGCCGGCCGCGGCGATGACCGCGGCGAGGTCCTCGATCTCGCGGTCGACGTCGAACGGCGCGGTGTCGCCACTGGCGCCGCGCCCGCGCCGGTCGTAGGTGAGGACCGTGTGGTGGGCGGCCAATTCCGCGGCGAGGGCGGGGCCGGGGCCCAAGGCGCGGTGGCACAGGGCACCGTCGACGAACACGACCGCCGGACCGGTTCCGGTGGAGGTGTAGGCGATGGGCGTGCCGTCCGCGGAGACGACGGGGGCGGGGGCGAGCGTGACGGTCATGACGAGCCTTTCGAGATGGGCGCGGGGCCGGTGTGCACGCGACGGACCGCTATTGTGGACAACGTCCACATGGTGCGGGCGGTCGGGACCGGCCGCCGCGGCGGATGTCAGGATCCTGCCACACACATGTGGACGCCGTCCACAATGGAGGAAGTGTGCCCGTCGACCGCCCCGAGCCCCCGTCCCGCTCACGCAGCACCTACCGGCACGGCGATCTGCGCCGGGCGCTGATCGAGGCCGCTTTGGAACTGGCCCGCGCCGGAGGACCCGACGCGGTGGTACTGCGGGAGACCACACGCCGCGTGGGCGTTGCCCCGAACGCCGCCTACCGCCACTTCGCCGACCGCCACGCCCTCCTCGCCGCCGTCGCCCAAGCCGCCATGGCCCGACTGGCGGTCACGATGGAGACCGAGATCGACGCCGCCACCGCACACTTGGCCCAGGACGCCGACCGGCTCTCCACCGCCTACGCGCGCTTCCGCGCCGTCGGACAGGGCTACGTCGCCTTCGCCCAGGCCGAACCCGGCCTGTTCCGGATCGCGTTCACCTTCCACGCCGACATGGCCCAGGCCGAGGACGGCACCGCCGCCGGAACCGCGGGGCGCACCCCGTTCCAGATCCTCGGCGACGCCCTCGACGACCTGGTCGACGCCGGGGCACTCGACGAAACCCGCCGCCCCGGCGCCGAGTTCCTGGCCTGGTCCGCCGTCCACGGCCTCGCCGCGCTGCTCGTCGACGGCCCCCTGCGCGGCCTCCCCCCCGCCCAGGCCCGCGCGTCCACCGACGACCTCGTCGACATGATCGAACATGGCCTCCTCACACCACCGCCAACGGACGACCACCCGGGCACGCATGGGTGAACGTCCCTACGGGCTGCGGAACCCGGGCGCGCGGACGGCTTCGGACGTGCCATATCGGCGACGCCGGGACCTGGATCGCAGACCTCGCACGACCCGACATCCACTGACCACAACCGGATACATGACCTAGGCGCGGAGCGGAGGCTCGGTGGACTTCAGGGCGGCAAGGAAGGGGGTCCAGGTGGTTTCGTGGAAGAGGAAGGCGCCCTGGGCGGGGTCCTTGGAGTCACGTATGGAGATGGCGTGGCCGGGAGAACGGGCTCCCTCGACGCAGTTCACATCCGGGTTGCTGTACGTGGACTTGAACCATTCGCTCGTGGTCATTTCGTTCCTCCGCACACGATTCAAGTGTCCCGGCGAACGTCCCGCCCCGGCAAGAACGTTCTGCGTCACAGCGGGAATTACCGTGCGCGAGTGCATTTCGGCTCATCTCGGCCCGTAATCCCGCCGCCATGCTGGTGGCCGAAACTCACGCGTCGCCGCCGAATCGGTGCATTGCGTGATCATGGTGGAGGTGTCAGTGCCGCCCGAAGTCCACCTCCTCCGCCTCCCGTCCCGGCCACATCAGCCGCGTCGGCGCCGCCGGGGTCTCGGCCACCACTCTCCCCCGCGCGATCACGTGGCTCGGCCGCACCTGGCGGCGCAGCACGTCGAAGGGGGAATCGGCGCGCAGGAGCAGGAAGTTGGCCGGGCGGCCGATCGCGATGCCATATTGCTCGCCCAAGTCCAAGACCCCGGCGGCCCGTGTCGTGACCATCGCGAACGCCTCGTCGATTTCCGTCTGGCCGGACAGTTGCGCGGCCAGGATGCCGGCGTGGGCCACCTGGATCGGGTTGGCCGTGCCCAATGGGAACCACGGGTCCATCACGTCGTCGTGGCCGAATGCCACATTGACGCCGGCCGCCAGCATCTCCTTGACCTGGGTCAGGCCGCGGCGCTTGGGGTAGTCGTCGAAGCGGCCCTGGAGGGTCAGGTTCACCATCGGGTTGCTCACCAGGTTGATGCCCGAACGGGCCACGATCCGGCGCAACTTGCGGCTGTACGCGCCGTTGTACGAGCCCATCGCGGTGGTGTGACTGGCCGTCACCCGGGAGCCGAGGCCGCCGCGCCGGGCCAGTGTGGCGACCACCTCGACGAATCGGGACTGCTCGTCGTCGATCTCGTCGCAGTGCACGTCCACCATCAGCCCGTGCCGCTCGGCGAGTTCGAAGGCGATCTCCAACGACCGCACACCGTCCTCGCGGGTGTCCTCGAAGTGCGGGATGGCCCCGATCACGTCCACCCCGGCGGCCACCGCACGCTCCATCAGCGCCTCTCCGCCGTCGAAGGACACGATGCCCTCCTGGGGAAACGCCACCACCTGGAGGTCGAGCACATCCCGTACCCGCTCGCGCAGTTCGATCAGCGCGTGCAGCGCGGTGAGTTCGGGGTCGGTGACGTCGCAGTGGCTGCGTACGTGCAGTACGCCGTGGGCCACCTGCCAGCGCAACACCTGTTCGGCGCGGGCCAGTACGTCCTCGCGTGTGAGCATCGCCTTGCGTTCGGACCAGCGTTCGATGCCTTCCCACAACGTGCCGGAGGTGTTCCAGCGGGGTTGGCCGGCGGTCAGGGCCGTGTCGAGGTGGATGTGCGGCTCGACGTACGGCGGCGTGGCCAGCGCACCGGCGGCGTCCACGACCTGACCGGTCGGCGCGACGGCTCGCGTCCCGGCGGGGGTGATGTCGGTGACGATGCCGTCCGTCACCACGATGTCGACCCGGTCGGCCCGGTCGGCCCGGTCGAGGAGCCGGCAGTCGGTCACGGTGAGGCTGCTCTGCATGTTCGGTCGCTCCAGGGATGGTTCGGGGATCGGAATCGGGTCACGATCGGGCGGGTTCGGGCACCCGCTCCTGCTTGCGCTCGTGGCGACCCAGCACCAGGTACAGCCCACCCGCGGCGATCGCGCCCGCCAACCAGGACAGGTCCACGTTGCCGATCGCCCGGGCGCCCGGGCCGCGCAGCGCCTCGGGGACGCCGTACTCGAAGCACCAGGTGGCAACCATGCCGCACAGCAGCGCGACGATCGCCGACCAGCGCACGTCGGCGCGCAGGCCGCGGCGCGGCGCGGCGTACAGCGCGGCGACGTCCACGCGCTGTCGGGCGAACACGTAGAAGTGCACCAACATCACCGCGGCCCACGGCGCGACCCAGGTGACCATGCCCGCGAGCCAGGTGTCCAGGGTGTGCGCCAGGCTCGCCCGGAAGATCAGGAACAGCGTGAACACGGTGGCGAACGCGCCCACCAGGCAGGACAACACGCGCCGCGAGACCTTGATGTCCAGGGTCTGCGCACAGAGCGAACAGCTGTACAGATTCAGGATGTTGGTGGCGATCGGCCCGTGCAGCACGAGCAGCAGCACGGGGATGGCGAGCGGGCCGAACGAGTCGACGATCAGTTGCCCCGGGTCGGCCTTGGCGTTCACCGTGGCCAGTGACGCGCCGAGCACGCCGAGCCAGACCACGGGGACGAACTGGCCCAGCACGCTGGCCGCGTACAGCTTGCGGCGGGAGGTGGTGCGCGGCACGAAGCGGGAGTAGTCGGAGGCGTAGGCGAACCACGTGATGCCCCAGCCGACGCCGATCGCGGTCATCACCGTGCTCATCGCCGACCAGCGGTCGCCGCCGCTCAACGTGCTCGCGTGGCCCCAGTCGATGTCGAGCCGGGTCCAGGCCACCGCGGTCATCGCGGCCAGCACGACCAGGGTGGCGGGTACGGTCCAGCGCTCGAAGCCGGCGATGGCGGCGAAGCCGGATGCGGCGATCGCGATCTGGACGGCCATCACCACCAGGACGACCACGACCTTGGTGCCGTTGCCGCCCTCGTAGCCGACGCTGTCGAGGAGGGCCATCACGAGGTCGAGCACGATCCAGGTGTTGATCGCGCACCACCCGGCGGAGATCACGCCCTGGACGGCGGCGGGCAGGTAGGCGCCGCGCCGACCGAACGCGGCCCGGGCCAGCACCATCTGGGTCACGCCGGTGCGCTGGCCCATCAGTACGAACAGGCCGAAGACGCCCATGCCGATCAGGTTGCCGACGATCAGGACCAGTACGGTGTCGACCAGTCCCAGGCCGAGCACGATGCCGAGGGCGCCCAGGACCCAGTTGATCGGCGCGATGTTGGCGCCGGCCCAGATCCAGAACTGGTGCGCGGGCGTCGAGTCGCGGGCCTCGTCGGGTACCGGTTCGAGGGACTGGGTGTGGTCGACCTGGATGTGGTCGACCGCGCGCTCGGGGCGAGCGGGTTGCGCGGGGTGGTCGAGGGTTGCCACGGAGACCTCCGGTGGGACGGAGCGGAGCACTGCGATGGGGGACGCGGTGCGATGCGATGTGGTCTGCGGTGAGAGCTACGGTGGGGTGATCACCGAAGGTTCCTCGGCCGGGCGGGTCGTGACAACGGACACCGTGACCGCCATACTGACGGATCTTCCGGACGGAGTGTCCATGACGCTGTCCCTGCGCGCGGTCCTCGACCATCCGCTGATGCGCGGAGCCGACCCGGCGGTACCGGATCCGCACGCGGACCTGGATCGCCCGGTGCGCTGGGTGCACTCCAGCGAGATCTACGAGATCGCCCCGCTGCTGCGCGGCGACGAACTGCTGCTCACGACGGGTCTGGGCCTGGCCGGACGGGACGCGGGCGAGCGGCGACGCTATGTCACGGAGCTGGCGGCGGCGGGCGTGGCCGGGGTGGCCCTGGAGGTCGGCCGTACGTTCCGCGAGGTCCCGGACGACGTGGTTCGCGCGGCGGCGGACGCGGGGCTGCCGCTGGTCGTCCTGCGCGGCGTCGTGCCGTTCGTCGAGATCGCCGAGGCGGTCAACGCGGCCATCCTCGACTCGGCGGTGACACGACTGCGCCACGTCAACCGCATCGTGCGAACCCTGTCCGGCGTCCTGGCGCGAGGCGCGGGCGTCGAAGAACTCACCACCACGCTGTCCACGCTCACCAACCGCCCGGTGGTCCTGGCGGCCCTCGACGGAACGCTCACCGCCTACGCGGGCACGGACGACCCGACCGCGGTCGTCAGGACCCCAACAGCCGAAGCCGGCGTCGAACTCAGGGGCGCACTGTGGGGACGGCTACTCGTGGGCCCGGCGGGCGCGGCGGACGCGACGGACGCCAACCCATCACCGGGCGCGGCGGGCGCGGCCAACCACAACGCGACCGGCCCCGCGACCAGCACAACCAGGACAGCAGGCACGACCGGCACGACCGACGCCAACCACATGCCGGGCGCGGCAGGCGCGGCCGACCCCAACACGGCCAACGCCACGACCAGCGCAACCAGGACAGCAGGCACGACCGACGCCGACCACACCCCGGGTGCGGCGACGCCGAGCGCTGCCCCCGTCGACGGGCCCTGGTCGACCGCGGGAGCGGCGATCGCGCGGGAGGTGGCCGAGCACGCCGCGCAGGTGTTCGCGCCCGCCCTGTTGCGGCTCGCCGACCGTGGTGGCCGGGTGGGCCGCGAGCGGCGGGAGCTCGTGGAAGGGCTGCTCGGTGACGCGTTGCCCCCGCGCGAGGTCGCCGCGCGCCTGACGGTGTGCGGCCTCGTCCCGGCCGGCACCGCCGTGTGGGCGACCGTCGCCCTGCGCCGGCCCGACCCGGTGCAGGCGGTGACCACCCTGTACGAGGGCCTGCGCGCGTGCGGCGGCCGCGGCCTCGTCAGCGACGGCCCCGGCGGCGCGTACGCCCTGATCGCCCTGGACCGCCCCACCCACATCGCCGAACTCGCCGACCGCCTCGGTCTGCCCGGGGCCGCCGGCCACGAGCCGACCGCCGCCCTCGGCCCGCTCGTGCGGGACGTGGCCCGGGTCGGACACAGCCTGCGCGCCGCGCGCGACACCCTGCGCCTGGCCCGCCGAGTACACCCGATCCGGCCCACCGGCGTCGCCGAAACCGTACTCGCCGACGACTGGGCCCTTGAACGCCTCCTGGACGGACTGCCCCCGGAGGAACTGGCCGACCTCGTCGAGGACCAACTCGGCCCGCTCCTGGCCGCCGACGCCACCCGCGGCACCGGTCTGGTGGACACCCTCGAGGCGTACCTGCGCTGCGGCTGCTCCAAGACCGAGACCGCCGGCGTCCTGTTCCTCCGCCGCCAATCGGTCCACCAACGCCTCGCCCTGATCGAATCCCTGCTCCACGTAAGCCCCGACGCCCCCGACCGCCAGGGCCCCCTACGCGCCGCGCTCACCGCCCGCGACCTCCTCACCACCCGAGGCCCGAACCCGACCTGAGGCGTGTCTTCAGTCTCCCGCCGAGCTCCACGACGCCCGGCACCGCACCCGACCCGACACCGCGGGCGAAGTCCCGCTCCCACGACGGCGAACGGCACCGGCCGGCCGAGCCCCATCCATTTCCGGCCACGACCGCCATCCCCATCGACGGCCCGCGACACCTTGATCACCATGAGTTCATCCCGGCTTGGGCCAACCGTCCCGACTATGCCGCGATGGCGGAAATTGTTATATCCGATCCCGGTCATCAAACCGGAGATCAGCCGCCATTATGGACAGTTCGATCTTGACGGTGAACTCGCCGGAGTGGGAATCTCGGCTGCCCTCATCGAGGGTCTTTTTCGGTCCTGGGGGGGGCGAAGCGGTCTTCGGGCGAGCGCAGCGAACCGTCTCGGTGGCGATTCTCGTTTCGGGTGACGCGAGTGATCCTCCGGGATGCGATTCACTCCTGCCCAAGAGGTATCTCCATGTCTTCGTCCTCCACGCTCGCCCGCTGGGCGGCCGTATTGGCCATACCGTCACTGGCCGTGGCGGTCGGCGCGGCGCCCGCGCTCGCCTCCGGCAACACGTACACCGTGAAGCTGCACCAGCAGACGCCCGTATCCGCCACCGACCCCGGGGTCTCGCATGAGGGCGGATGCCCGACTCCGGCCGACCAGGACGGCTGGCACTTCGTACTGCCCACCAACGAGGCGACGTTCGTCACGCTGACCGTGACGTTCCAGCCGGGTGGCCAACAGGTCCTCACCACGTTCGGTCCGCCGACCGACAAGCACGCGTACGTGGCCTCGCCGGCCGGCGCCAAGCTGACCTCGGCGGTCGCCCAGGTCAAGGGCGGCAGCGTCAAGTTCTTCAACCTGTCCCACACCTGCCCGGCGAAGTCGACGCCCACCAAGCCGCCGACGACCCCGCCGACCACCACTCCGCCCACCACGCAGCCGCCCACGACGGCCCCGCCGACCACGGCGCCGCCCACCACTCAGCCCCCGACGACGGCACCGCCCACCGGTGGGACGCCGACCACGGCCCCGCCGACCGGCACCCCGTCGACGTCCGCGTCCTCGTCGCCCTCCACCTCGGCGACCGCGACCGCGACCCAGCCCGCCACCACCGGCGGCGGCGGTGGCGGCGGCTCGCTCGCCAGCACCGGCGGCGTAGCGGTGGGCGGCCTCCTCGCCACCGCCGCGGCCCTCGTCGGCGGCGGCATGATCCTCCGCAAGCGCCGCGGCAACCGCGCCTCCTGACCCGAAGCGCGACACGGGCCCACACCATCGTGTGAACCGACCCGCCGCACGTGAGGTGTCCCGCCGAGCCCAGGCCCGGCGGGACACTTCGCGTTCCGGGCATGGTGGCGCGAGAGGTCGGCCGGATCCGGGGACCCGATCGCCGGACCGGCCCGCCGGCATTCGCCGCCTGGGGTGAAGCGCATGTGATCGGCGCTGTTCCCGGGGTGCGCGCGTGCGTTTCTTGGCATCCTGGCGTCCGAAGAACGGGGGTACCGGTGGGCGCCGAGCGCGCGTTGGTGATCGGGATCGGCCGCTTCGACGCCGACTCCTGCCCGGACGAGACGCCGGTCGGCGCGCCGACGTGGTCCGACCTGCCGTTCGTCGCCGAGGTCGTCCCTCCGGTGGCGGCGGCGCTGGACCGACTGGGGTACACCATCGACGTGCGGATGGACCCCGACTCGGTCGCGCTGCGGTCGGCGGTGGACGGGGCGTTGGGGTCGGCGCGGGTGGTGTACGTCGCCGCGCACGGGAACGCGGACGTGTCCGACCCGTCGCGGGTGGACGTGGTACCGGCGGACGCGCGGGTGGGCCGCGGGACGAACGCCACGCAGTGGGTGAACGACGCGCAACGCCTGGGCACGCCCACGCTGTTCCTGCTCGACCTGTGCCGCTCCGGCCGCGCCGCGACCCTGCCGCACCTGGTCCACCGTGCCGGAACGAACGTGCGGGCGTGGGTGATCGCCGCGTCGACCGGCGACCAGGACGCCTTCGACGGGCTCTTCAGCCGGGTCGTCGCCGAGGTCCTGGACGATCTCGCGCGCACGGGCCTGGACACCGACCCCGCCCGCCCGTATGTGCACTTCTCGGTGGTGGCGCGGCACATCCACGCCCGGATGTCGCAGCGCTCGGCGTTCGCACAGGACGTGTGGAGCACCCCGCTGGACCCCGGACCCGTCGAGCCGGACCTGCCGTTCTTCCCGAACGGCGCGTACAACCCGGCCGCCGCCGCCCGTGGCGGGGTCGCCGATCCCGCGCTGCGCGTGTTCCTGGACCCCGCCGACGCCCGCCACTTCACCGACAAGGCCGGTACGCGCTTAACCGGCCGCCGCACCCATCTGCGCCTGCTGGCACCGTGGTTGGACGACGTGACCACCGGCGGCCTGCGGGTGGTCACGGGCAGCCCCGGCGTGGGCAAATCCGCCCTGCTCGGCGCGCTGGCCTGCGCGGCACACCCCGAACTCGTCGCGGTCGCACCCCAGGTCCGCGAACGCCTCGGCGCGCGCGACACGGCGGGGTGTCCGTCGATCAACGACCGCCTGGCCGCGGTACACGCCCGAGGTCGCTCGTCGAGCGAGGTACTCGCCTCCGTCGCCCGCCAACTCCGCCTGGCCCCCGACACAGACACGGACGCGAACGCGGACACGCCCGTCGACGCCGGCACCCTGGCCGCCCTGCTGCCCGCCACCGGCGACGTGCCCGCGGTCCTCGTGGACGCCCTGGACGAAGCGGCCGACCCGCCGGCGCTCTGCGCGGAACTGGTCCGACTGGCCCGCGCCACCCGCCCCGACGGCACCCGGGCGGCACGCCTATTGGTGGGCACTCGCCCGTGGCGGCCGATGTTCACCGCCCTGCTCGACCCGGCCGAAGCCGCGGGCGGCCTGACCGACCTGGACGACGCCGACCCGGTCGAGGTCCGCGACGACCTCGCCGCCCACCTGAGCGCGCGCCTGGCCGACCTGCCCGCCTACGCCCCTCCCGGCCGCCGCGCCATCCGCGAATCCCTCGCCCGCGGCGCCGCCGAACGCCTCGCCCCGACCGGCGGCCGGCGTCCCGAATGGGGGGCGTTCCTGGTTGCGGGGATCCTCACCCGCCACCTGGAACACCGCCCCGCCCCCGAAACCCCGGACGCCGCCGCCGAGTTGGGCCGCTCCGCGCCCATCACCCTGCCGGACGTCCTGGATCTCGACCTGGCCGCGCGCCCCGACGGCCGAACGATCCGCGCGCTCCTCACCGCCCTCGCCACCGCCCGGGGCGAGGGGATGCCACTCGAAGTCGCCCTCCCCCTCGCCGGCGTCTTCGCCCCCGACCTCACCCCCGAGCAGGCCCGAACCCTCCTACCCGAGGCCCTGTTCTACCTGCGCACCACGCCCGACACCGACGGCACCCTCCTGCACCGCCTCTTCCACCAGGCCCTCGTCGACCATCTCGCGCCCCGCCGGCCCGACACCGCGCACCGGATCCTGGACCATCTCCTGACCACGCACGCCACCCACGCCGACCACCTCCGCGCCTGGGACACCGCCCCGCCCTACCTGCTGCGCCACGCCCCGGCACACGCCGAAGCCGCCGACCGCCTCGACGACGTCCTCACCGACACGGAATACCTCACCCACGCCGACCCGGCCGCCCTCGTGGCCGCGTTCCCCAACGCCCACGGCGACGACGCCGTACTCGCCTCGTCCGTCTACCGAGCCTCCATCGGCACCCACCGCCACACCGACCCACCCACCCGTCGCCGGCTCCTCGCACTGGACGCGACACGCCTCCGCGCTCAGGCCCTCGCAACCGCGTTCACCGACAAAATCGCATCCGATGGATGGACAGCCGTCGCAGCGACGGGAGGACGCCTCGACCCCGCCTGCCGCGACACCCTCACCGGCCACACTGCCTGGGTGCTCGCGGTGGCGTGCACCGTCGTCAATGGGAGGCCCATCGCCGTCACCGGCTCCTTCGACCACACAGTACGGACATGGGACCTGACCTCGGGACACCCGGTTGGTGAACCTCTCACCGGCCACACCGGCCCCGTGTTCGCGGTGGCGTGCACCATGCTGGACGGACGAGCCGTCGCCGTCACGGGCTCCGACGACGACACCGTACGGATCTGGGACCTGACCTCCGGACGCCCACACGGCGAGCCCCTCACCGGCCGAACGTACGGCGTGCGTGCCGTGGCGTGCACCGTCATGGATGGGAGGCCCGTCGCCGTCACCGGCTCCAACGACAACACCGCGCGGATCTGGGACCTGACCTCCGGACGCCCACACGGCGAGCCCCTCACCGGCCACACCGGCCCCGTGACCGCGGTGGCGTGCAGCGTCATCAACGGAAAACCCGTCGCCATCACCGGCTCCGACGACCACACGGCACGGACATGGGACCTGACCTCCGGACACCCGCTCGGCAAACCCCTCACCGGCCACACCGGCCCCGTGACCGCGGTGGCGTGCAGCGTCATCAACGGAAAACCCGTCGCCATCACCGGCTCCGAGGACCACACGGCACGGACATGGGACCTGACCTCGGGACACCCGCTCGGCAAACCCCTCACCGGCCACACCGGCCCCCTACGCGGAGTTGCGTGCACCATGTCGGACGGAAGTCCCGCCGCCGTCACCACCTCCGACGACGAAACCGTGCGGGTATGGGACCTGATCTCGGAACGCCCACACCGCGCACCCTTCACCGGCCACTCCGACTGGGTGCGCGCAGTCGCGTGCACCGTCGTCAACGGCAGCCCCATCGCTGTCACCGGCTCCGACGACCACACCGTACGGACATGGGACCTGACTTCGAGACACCCACACGGCGGGCCCCTCATAGGCCACACCCTCCCGATACGCGCGGTGGCGTGCACCACGTTGGCCGGGAGACCCATTGCTGTCACCGGTTCCGACGATGAAACCGTGCGGGTGTGGGACCTGGCGTCGGCACGCCCGCACGGCGAAGCACTCACGGGGCACTACGACTGGGTGCGCGCAGTCGCATGCACCGTCGTCAACGGCAGCCCCGTCGCCGTCACCGGCTCCGACGACCACACCGTACGGATATGGGACCTGGCCTCGGGGCGCCCGCTCGGCAAACCCCTCACCGGCCACTCCGACTGGGTGCGCGCAGTCGCGTGCACCGTCGTCGACGGGAAATCCGTCGCCGTCACCGGCTCCGAGGACGAGACCGTACGGGTGTGGGACCTGACCTCGGGACGCCCGCACAGCGCGCCGTTCACCGACCATGCCCTCCCGGTACGCGCGGTGGCATGCACCACGTTGGCCGGGAAGCCCGTCGCCGTCACCGGCTCCAACGACTACACCGTACGGACATGGGATCTGCTGTCGGCAAGCGAATTCGGCGCACCTCTCACCGGCCACACCGGCCCCGTACGCGCAATCGCGTGCACCACGTTGAACGGGAAACCCGTCGCCGTCACCGGCTCCGACGACGAGACCGTGCGGGTATGGGACCTGACCTCGGGACAGCCACACCACGCGCCCCTCACCGGCCACACCGGCACGGTGCTCGCGGTGGCATGCACCGTGTCGGACAGGAGACCGATCGTCGCCACGGGCTCCACCGACCGCACCGTGCGGGTATGGGACCTCGGCACCGGATCGTGCGTCGACCGGATACCCCTGCCCGCACCATGCAGAGCTCTCGCCGTCACGGACGGCGGTGACCTGGTCGCCGCCTTCGGCGTGGATATCGCGCTACTGGCACGCACCTCGCGCCGGTCGTCGGCAAGGGCGGTACGCCGCGCCGGCGGCACAGCCGGCGCGCGACGGGATCCGTGACACGGATCATTGCCGGCGTCCACGGCACTCGGGGCCGCCTCCGCCGCTACCGCCCCACACACCCCGGCTTCGGCACTATGTGCCCGATTCAGCGGGGCCGTGTTGGCGAGGGCGCACCGTGAAACCCCGGGCCGGTGCTGCCTAGCGTGGGGGCATGATCGTGATTACCGGGGCCGCGGGGAAGACCGGGCGGGCGTTGACCTGGGCGTTGGCCGAGCGTGGGGTGCGGGTGCGGGCGTTGGTGCGGCGGCCCGAGCAGGTCGCGGTGGCGCTCGCGGCCGGGGCGAGCGAGGCGGTGGTGGGCGACGTCACCGTGCCGGCCGACCTCGCCGAGGCGCTGGCCGGGTGCGAGGCGATCTATCACATCGCGCCGAACGTGCACCCGGACGAACCGGCCATCGGGCGCGCCGTGATCACCGCCGCCGAGCGGGCAGGCGTGAGCCGGTTCGTGTTCCATTCCGTGTTGCGGCCCCAGCTGCGGGCGATGCCGCATCACGAGGCCAAGGCGCGGGTCGAGGAGGCCCTGTTCGAGTCGGGCCTCGCGGTGACCGTGCTGCAGCCCGGGCCGTACCAGCAGAACATCCTGGACGCCCGCGACGCGATCGTGCGGATCGGCGACTACGTGGTGCCCTACCGGGTGGACGCCCCGTTCGCCGCCGTCGACCTGCGCGACGTGGCCCAGGCCGCGGCGGTCGTGTTGTGCGAGGGCGGCCACGAGAACGCGGTGTACGAACTGGCCGGCCCGGAGGCGCTGACGCCCCGGCTGATGGCCTCGCACCTGGCCGCCGTACTCGACCGCCCCGTCACCGCGCGCCGGATCGACCCGCGCGAGTGGTGCGAGAACGCCCGCGCCGGCGGCCTGTCCGGCTACGCCCTGGACACGCTGACCGCGATGTTCGCGTTCTACGACCGGCACGGCCTGACCGGCAATCCGCGCACCCTGGCGATGCTGCTCGGCCGGGCGCCGACCCGCTTCGAAGACTTCGCCCGACGGGTGTTCGCCCCCGACGACGCCCACTACGCCCCAGGCTTCCAACACCAAGTATTGCCAAGCGAGCGCGATTCCTTGGGCAGTAACTGACGGCGAGCAACGCCGCGTCGCCGCCTAACTTGGACGCATTCGACGCCGGACTGCGCACCGCCGCACACATGCAGAAAGGGGTGTTCGACGTGAGCGGACCGCTCTGCGATCTCGTCGTGCTCGACCTCTCCCGCGCCCTCGCCGGCCCGCACGCCGCGATGATGCTCGGCGACATGGGCGCCCGGGTGATCAAGGTGGAGAACCCCGACGGCGGCGACGACACCCGAGGCTGGGGCCCGCCGTTCGTCGGCGCCGAGGACGCCCGCGAGTCGACCTACTTCCTCTCCTGCAACCGCAACAAGGAGTCGATAGTCCTCGACCTGAAGACCGAGGAGGGCCGGGCCACCCTCGCCCGGCTGATCCGGCACAGCGACGTGCTCGTGGAGAACTTTCGCACCGGCGTGCTCGACCGGCTCGGCTTCCCGATGGAGGAGCTGACCAGGCTCAACCCGCGCCTGGTGGTGTTGTCCATCACCGGCTTCGGCCACGACGGTCCGCAGGGCGGCCGGCCCGGCTACGACCAGATCGCCCAGGGCGAGGCGGGCCTGATGAGCCTGACCGGCCCCGGCCCCGACGACCCCACCCGCATCGGCGTACCGATCGGCGACCTGCTGGCCGGGATGTACGGCGCCTACGGCGTGGTCGCCGCGCTGCACGAGCGCGAGCGCACCGGCCTGGGCCGGGTCGTGCGCACCTCGCTGCTGTCCGCGATCGTCGGCGTACACGCCTTCCAGGGCACCAACTACACCGTCGCCGACCAGGTCGGGCGCGCGCAGGGCAACCTGCACCCCTCGCTCCAGCCGTACGGCTCCTACCGCTGCAAGGACGCGATCATCCAGGTCGCGGTGGGCAGCGAGAAGTTGTGGGCCAAGTTCGCCCCGATGGTCGGCCTCGCGGTGGACGACGCCCGGTTCGCGGTCAACGCCGACCGGGTGGTCAACCGGGCCGAACTCGCGGAGGCGATCAACGCCGCGTTCGCCGCGCGCGACGTGGACGACCTGCTGCCCGAGTTGGCCGCCGCCGGCATCCCGGCCGGCGAAGTGCGCACCATCGACCGGGTCTACGACTGGGACCAGACCAAGTCGCAGGGCCTGCTGCTCGACGTCATGCACAGCACCCTCGGCCCGATCACGCTGCCCGGCCCGCCGATCCGCCTCGACGGAGTCGACGGTACGAGCGACGACGGGCGCCGGCGGCACGACGCCCCGCCGACGCTCGGCCAGCACACGGACAGCGTGCAGGCCTGGCTCGACGCCGAGGACGCCCGCGCCCTGCACGCCGCGCGGCGCGCGTGAGGGCCGAACCGGTGGGGGCGGAAGCGGTGCCGGCCGCGCCCGCTCCCGCCGCGCCGCCCCGCCGCCCCCGCGTCGGCGCGCACGACCTCATCCGCCTCGTGCTCGACCCCGACACCTGGACGAGCTGGGACGCCCCGCCGCACCGCCCCGAGCGCCTGGACCCCGGCTACCGCGACGAGTTGCGCGCCGCCGAGGCCAAGAGCGGCGTCGACGAGTCCGTGGTCACCGGCGAGGGCCGGATCCGGGGCCGCCGGGTGGCCGTGGTGGCCTGCGAATTCGGCTTCCTGGCCGGGTCGATCGGAGTCGCCTCGTCCTCGCGCCTGGTCGCCGCGATCGAACGGGCCACCGCCGAGGGCCTGCCCCTGGTCGCCTCGCCGACCTCCGGCGGCACCCGGATGCAGGAGGGCACGGTCGCCTTCCTCCAGATGGTCCGGATCAGCGCCGCCGTCGCCGCGCACAAGAGCGCCGGCCTGCCCTACCTCGTCTACCTGCGCGGCCCGACCACCGGCGGCGTACTCGCCTCCTGGGGCTCGCTCGGCCACGTCACCGCCGCCGAACCCGGCGCGCTGATCGGCTTCCTCGGCCCGCGCGTCTACGAGGCGCTGTACGGCCGGCCGTTCCCCGAGGGTGTCCAGGTCGCGGAGAACCTGTACGCGCACGGCCTGGTCGACGCCGTCGTCGAGCCCGACCGGCTCGGCGACGTGGCCGCCCGGGTCCTGGACATCGTCACCGCGCCGCGCGAGAACCTGCCCGACGTGGCCCCGCTGCCCGTCGAGGACCTGGCCGACGTACCCGCGTGGACCTCGGTCGAACTCTCCCGCCGCCCCGAACGCCCCGGCGCGCGCGCCCTGCTCCGGCACGCGGCGAGTGCCGTGGTGCCCCTGCACGGCACCGGCCAGGGGGAGAGCGACCCCGGCCTGCTGCTCGCGCTGGCCAGGTTCGGCGGCGCGCCCTGCGTCGTGCTCGCCCAGGATCGCGCCCGCCAGTCCAGCCACGGCCCGTTCGGCCCGGCCGGCCTGCGGGTGGCCCGCCGCGGCATGCGCCTGGCCGCCGAACTCGACCTGCCGCTGGTCAGCGTCGTGGACACCGGCGGCGCGGCGCTCAGCCCGGAGGCCGAGGAGGGCGGACTGGCCGGCGAGATCGCCCGCTGCCTGGCCGAACTGGTCACCCTGCCCACGCCGACCCTGTGCCTGCTGCTGGGCCAGGGCGCGGGCGGCGGCGCGCTCGCCCTGCTGCCCGCCGACCGGGTGCTCTGCGCCCAGCACGGCTGGTTGTCCCCGCTTCCGCCCGAGGGCGCCTCGGCGCTGCGCTACCGCACGCCCACCCGCGGCGCCGAGATCGCGGCGGCGCAGGGCATCCGCTCGCTCGACCTGCTGCGCGACGGGGTGGTGGACCGGATCGTCGCGGAACGGCCCGACGCGGCCGACGAGCCGATGGCGTTCCTGGCCCGGCTCGCACAGGTCCTGGAGTACGAACTGGTCGGCCTGCTGCGCCGACCGACCGAGGAACGCCGCGCGGCGCGGCTGGAGCGATACGCCCACCTCGGCTGCTGAAACGGGCGCGCGCCCGGCGTGGACCCCCGAACCCGGGCGCGCGTGCCACTCGGCAATTTCTGCCAGATCGATCGGTGTTTGTAGTCAAATGACTCTCAAGCCATCGACCCGGTTCCCCACCTAGAGTCCCAATTCCCGGACGGACGACGGCCCAACGGGCCGAACCGCGACGGGTGCATCGGGACTCCCGCGTACGACAGGACAGGAGAGTTCGACACATGACAACTCCCCGCACCGCGAACGGCACCCGGAGCACGAACGGCACCGGGAGAGTGCTCATCGCCCTCGGCGGCAACGCCATGACGGGGCCGGACGGGAGCGCCACCCCCGACGCCCAGCGGGCGGCCGTCGCGGTGGCGATGGAGGCGGTGGCCGACCTGATCGTCTCCGGCGTCGACGTCGTGCTCACCCACGGCAACGGCCCCCAGGTGGGCAACCTGCTGGTCAAGAACGAGTTGACCGCGCATGTCGTACCTCCCGTGACCCTGGACTGGTGCGGCGCGCAGACGCAGGGCACCCTCGGCTTCACCGTCGTCTCCGCCCTGGAGGCCGCGCTGCGCCGCCGCGGGCAGCCGGCCCGGGTGGCGGCCGTGGTCACCCGGACCCTGGTGGACGCCGCCGACCCGGCGTTCGAGCACCCGACCAAGCCGGTCGGCCGGCATCTGCCGCAGGCCGAGGCGCAGCGCTTCGTCGCGCTCGGCCAGCACTGGGAGGACCGGGGCGCCAAGGGCTGGCGTCGGGTGGTTCCGTCGCCGGATCCGCTGGAGGTGGTCGACGCGCCGGCCATCCGCACCCTGGTCGCGGCGGGCTTCACCACGGTCGCCGCCGGTGGCGGCGGCATCCCGGTGGTGCGCGACGCGGACGGCGCCGAGCGCGGCGTGGAGGCGGTCCTGGACAAGGACCTCACCGCGGCCCTGCTCGCCGCGTCGGTCGACGCGGACGTGCTGGTGATCGCCACCGACGTACCCAACGCGATGCTCGACTACGGCACCGCGAACCAGCGCGAGCTGGGCCGGGTCACCCCGGAAGAGCTGCGCGAGCACGCCGCGGCGGGGCAGTTCGCGGGGGGCAGCATGGGGCCCAAGGTCGAGGCGGCGGTGCGCTTCGTCGAGGCGGGCGGCCGGCGCTCGGTGATCACGTCCCTGGACCGGATCACCGCCGCGGTCGCCGGCGAGGCGGGCACGGTGGTGGAGGCGAACGCGGCTACGGCGGCGGCACCGGCCGTGGCGACGGCGGACGCCGGGTAGCGTCCCGTCGGCCCGCGCGCCCCGACGCGCGGGCCTGCCACGCGGGCAACGCGTCCGGAGCGGTCAAAGCATCGGGATCGGCCACAACATCCGACGCGGCCGAAGCGGTGCAACCGGCCGCAACGGTCGCAAAATCGGTCAGTATCGGTAATTCAGCGAACTCCAATGAACGAGGTGGAACGAGTGCCCAGGCCGATCGAGGTTCACAAGGTCGCCATCGAGAGCGTCACCGACGCGTCCGGATTGGCCAAGCTGATCGACGACGGCGTGTTCGCCGCGGACGACGTGCTCGCCGTCATCGGCAAGACCGAGGGCAACGGCGGGGTCAACGACTACACCCGCATCCTGGCCGACCGCGCCTTCCGCGAGGTGCTGGTCGCCAAGGGCAAGCGTTCGGTCGAGGAGGCCGGCAAGGTACCGCTGGTCTGGTCCGGCGGCACCGACGGCGTGATCTCCCCCCACGCGACCGTCTTCGCCTACGCGCCGGAGAACCGGTACGAGCCCACCGACGAGCCGCGCGTGTCGGTCGGCGTGGCGATGAGCGAGACGATCCTGCCCGAGGACATCGGCCGGGTGCCGATGGTGGAGAAGGTCGCCGCCGGCGTGCGTGCGGCGATGGCGGTCGCGGGCATCACCGACCCGGCAGACGTGCACTACGTACAGACCAAGACCCCGCTCCTGGTCCTGGACACCATCAACGACGCCAAGTCGCGCGGGTTCGACGTGTGGACCGAGGACACCCTCAAGTCCATGGACGTCTCCAACTCGACCACCGCGCTGGGCATCGCCGTCGCGCTGGGCGAGATCGACCTGCCGACGGCCGAGCAGATCCACCGCGACCTGTCGCTGTACTCGTCGGTGGCGTCCTGCTCCTCCGGCGTGGAACTCGACTGCGCGCAGATCGTGGTGGTCGGCAACGTGCGCGGCGTCGGCGGCCCGTTCCGGGTCGGTCACGGCGTGATGAAGGACGCGCTCGACGCCGACGGCATCTGGTCGGCGATCCGCTCGGCCGGGATCGACCTGCCGGAGCGTCCGCACACCTCCGACCTCGGCGACCGCCTGGTCAACGTGTTCCTCAAGTGCGAGGCCGACCCCAGCGGCAGCGTGCGCGGCCGGCGCAACATCATGCTGGACGACTCGGACGTGCACTGGCACCGGCAGATCAAGGCCACCGTCGGCGGCGTGACCGCGGCCGTCACCGGCGACCCGGCCGTGTTCGTCTCGGTCGCCGCCGTGCACCAGGGCCCCTCGGGCGGTGGGCCGGTCGCGGCCATCGTCCGGATGGACTGACGCACCCGCGCTCCCGGTACCCCACGCCGACGGCCACCGCTCCCCGTTCCGGGTGGTGGCCGTCGGCATGTCCGCCCGGCCCGCGCTGCGCGGTTCCACCCCACCGGCACCAATCCCCGCACGTGTTACGGAAGTTGCCGCTCGGTGGCGGAGGGACTCGGATAGGCTCCGTACGCCCGTAAGACGCCATGGGTGAGCGCGCGAGACATCGACGAGGAGCAGCCGTGGTCGAGCGGGAGCAGGACGAGTGGGGCTTCGACGCCCTGCCGGAGGGGGAGTCGCCCGAGGACTGGGCGCCGACCGGGATCGACGTCACCGTACCCAGCGTCGCGCGGGTCTACGACGCCATTCTGGGTGGCAAGAACAACTTCGCGGTGGACCGCAGGATCGCCGACGAGGCGCTTGCGAACCTGTCCAACGAGGGCGCCTGGCACAACCGGTACATCCTGGCCCGGGGCGTGCGCTATCTGGCGGCCCAGGGCATCGACCAGTTCGTCGACCTGGGTTCGGGCCTGCCGACCGTGCAGAACACGCACGAGGTCGCCCAGGAGGTGAACCCCGACGCCGCCGTCGTCTACGTGGACAACGATCCGATCGTGCTCGCACACGGGCGGGCGCTGCTCGCGGACAACCACCGCACCCGCGTGGTGACCGCCGACCTGCGCGATCCGGCCGACGTGCTGGCCCGCCCGGAATTGCGCGAACTCATCGACTTCACCCGCCCGGTCGGCCTGCTCCTGGTGGCCGTCCTGCACCATCTCGCCGACGACGAGGACCCGGCGGGCGTGGTCCGCGCCTACCGCGACGCACTGCCGCCGGGCAGCTACATCTTCATCACCCACTTCTGCGACTCCACGCCGGAGGGGCGCGCGCTGGAAAAGATCTTCCTGACCCAGTTGGGCAGCGGTCGTTTCCGACCCCTGGAGGAAATCGAGAGCTACTTCGACGGCCTCGAACTCGTGGACCCCGGTGTGGTCCTCCTCCCCCTCTGGCACCCGGACGAGCCGGTCACCCGCCCACTCACCCCCGAAGGCCACCTGTCCGTGGGCGGAATCGGCCGCCTTCCGGGCTGACCCTCGAACCCACGCGGGCCACGCGGGGTGTCCGGTTGGGGCGCGTCGGGGGGTTGGGGGTTGGGGGTGGCATTAGCCTCGGGGGTCATGAAGATCGCCATTATCGACGACTATCAGGACGTGGCTCGGGGGCTGGCCGACTGGGGTTCGCTCGACGCCGAGGTGCACGTGTTCACCGAGCCGTTCGCCGATGCCGACGCGGTGGTCGCCGCGCTCGCCGGGTTCGAGGTGATCGTCGCGATGCGCGAGCGCACCCGGTTTCCGGCGGAGGTGTTGGACCGGTTGACCGGGCTGCGGCTGCTGGTGAGTACCGGGCCGGTGAACGCGGCGATCGACGTGGCGGCGGCGCGCGGGCGTGGTGTGGTGGTCTGCGGGACGGGCTATGTCGCCCATCCGACCGCCGAGCTTACCTGGGCGCTGATTCTGGCCGCCGCCCGCAATCTGCCGGTCGAGGAGCGCTCGATGCGGGCCGGCGGCTGGCAGGTGGGGCTCGGCGTCGGCCTGCGCGGCAAGGTGCTCGGCGTGCTGGGCCTGGGCCGGCTCGGCAGCGAAGTGGCCCGGATCGGCCACGCGTTCGGCATGGAGTGTGTGGCCTGGAGTCCGCACCTGACCCCGGAGCGGGCCGCGGCGCACGGCGTGACGGCGGTGACCGAGGAGACGTTGTTCGCCCGGTCCGACGTGCTGTCCATCCACCTCGTCCTCGGCTCCCGTACCCGGGGCCTGGTCGGCGCCGCCCAACTGGCCCGGATGAAGCCGACCGCGATCCTGGTCAACACCTCGCGCGGCCCCATCGTCGAGGAGTCCGCCCTCTTGGACGTGCTGCGCCGCCGGGCCATCGCCGCCGCGGCGCTGGATGTGTACGATGTCGAACCGCTGCCCGCCGACCACCCGTTGCGCACACTGGACAACGTCGTGCTCACCCCGCACATCGGCTATGTCACGCGCGAGCTGTACCAGACCTTCTACCGCGACGCGGTCGAGGACATCGCCGCCTACCTCACCGGCGACCCGATCCGGGTCATGAGGTGACGGACGCCCCGGGGCGGTCGGCGGGGCCGGCGGGCGTGGCCTGCCCGGGGACTGCGCTCGCCGCGTGCGCCTCGGCGGCGGCGAGCAGTTGCGCACGGTCGAGCCAGATGCGCTCCCACTGGCGGGTCAGCGCCGGGTAGACGATCAGGTGCCGAAACGGTGCGATGCCGGCCATGTACAGTCGGCCGAACCGGCCGTTGGGCTTGACCAGGACCGCCATCCGCAGCTCGTGGCCGCCGTCCCCGGTCGGCACCCAGCCCAGGTGCATGAGGGCGTGCGCGGTCTTGTTCCCCAGCTCGCCGACGAACTCGCGGTCGAGCCCGTACACGGGCGTGAGCGGCATGCCGCCGGAGTCGGCGGGGTCGACGGTGTCGCGGAGTTCGTCCGGCAGGCGATCACGCAGCGACACCACGCGCTCCCCGAGCCCCGCCCCGGGCCGGTCCCAGCCGAGCAGGACGCCGAGCTTCCGGCGTACCGCGAGCAGGAACCGCGTCGGCGCCGCCTGCCGGCCGCCGCTCGCCCGCATCGCCGCGAGCATTACGGGAAAGTCGTCCGGTCCGGCGCCCGGAGTGCGGTAGGACCACACGTCCTCGACTCGGAAGTCGTGGGCGAACTCGTGGAGCCGCCAAGGCTGTTCGACGTAAGCCGTGCGAGGAAGTCTCATGCCCGCTGCCACCTTTCCGGCGTCGGAACGCCCTGCGCCGCCCCCATATACGCCACCGTACACGAGCATACGAGCCACGTATACGGCGGCGTATATGGGGGCGATTCAGGGGCCGCACGACCCGGAAGCGCACGTCGGGCCGGACCAGGGCAAAAATGTGACACGGCAACAATGTGACACGGCAACGCTCAAACAGCCCGAAACAACGCGGATCGCGCGCCGAGAGCGCACTGGATCGCCCGAGCGTGCCGAAGCCGCCCGGGTCACACCGTCGCCGCGTGCGTCGACGCCGTATCCGTTACGGTTCGCGGCGCCGGTCGTCGCTGCCGCGACGCTCCGTGCCGTCCGTTTCGCCCGTGCCGTCGACCCGATCGGCGCCGTGCGCCCGCAGCCACCCGTGCGTACGGGCGCGCCGGCCACGACGTGCCGCGTGGGCGCCCGCCGGGCCGTCCGCGTGCCACCTCAGGTAGGCGAAGGCACCGATCAGAAGCAATGCCGGCACCGACACGGCCACCGCCACCAGGACCACCACGGGCGCACCCGTGAGGATCGCGGCGATCAGCAGTCCGATCGAGGTGCCGGACAGCAGCAGCGCCGTCCACTTCAGGATCGTCGGCCAATGCGGCGTGCCGATGCGCACGCCGATGCCGAATCGACGGTGCCGCGGAGTCGGTACGGAGGGTGGGTCGTCGAACACGCGCAGCAGTTCGACCAACTGCTCGTCGTGCGCCAGGGATTCCTCCATGCGCGCGAGTGTGCGCCGTTCCCGGCCCGAAAGCGAAGGTCCGCTCACCACATCCACCTCCCAGCCGGAGCTGCGAGGCGAGACCTGCCGGCGGGGCACGCCCGGCGATGGCCGCCGGGGCGAACCGTGCGCCGGCCGGACCCACCGGCGGCCCGGTCTCGGACTCGGATCACACAGACGGGATCACTCACAAACGGTGAATCCCGATGACACCCCTGAGCGCGAGAACCAGCGCCATCAGGCACGCCACCGCACCGACGATCACGTTGCTGGTGATGGTCCGCGTGGTGTCGAAGGAACCGCTCACGGCCCAGGGCGCGATAATCGTCCACACACCGATGCCGAACGCGGCCCAGCTCATCGCGTGCGTGCGTTCGTAGGCGGACCCGAAGGCGCCCATCATCAGCAGCGCCAGCGCCACGCCGGTGATCAGGTTGTTCGTGGTCAAAGTCGTGAAGCCGTTGAACCCGACGATCCAGGGGGAGGCCGCCAGGTACACACCGCACAGTACGCCCAACGCTTCCGCGGCCTGCGCCACGGCGCCGGTGGTGGCGCGTTCGGAACGAAGCCGCATGGTGACTATGTCGGGGTGCTGTTCAATCGATGGCACTGTCCCTGTCGGTGTCGATGTCGACGTGGACACGTCCACCACCCTCTTTCCGAGAATCGCAGTCCCTTGGTTGATAGCCCTCCCACCTGCAACTAACCCGCTCAAACCTCAATATTTACCGACATTTCGTTCGACCCGATTGACACGACCACTACATATCGAGAAAACTGGATGCGATACCGCGCCCATCGGCGCCCGCCACCCCGGAAGGCAGCCCGCAGTGGACCCCCTGGCCGTACACAAGGCGCTCGCCAACCCGGCCCGGCTCCGGTTCATGCAGTGGCTGAAGGAACCCGCGAAGTACTTCGACGAGGACTCCTACCGGCAGCAGGGCCTGGGCTTCCACATCGGCGTCTGCGTCGGCGACATCCAGTCCCGCGCCGGCCTGGCCCAGTCGGTGGTGTCCGGCTACCTCCAGACCCTCAAGGACGCGGGCCTGCTCGAATCCGAGCGAATCGGCAAGTGGACGTACTACCGGCGCAACGAACGCACGATCGCCGAGTTCGCGGAACACGTCCGCACCGAACTCTGACCCGGACACTCCGCCCGAACACCCGCCCCGTCGCACGTACACGCACGCCCGTACGCACGGGCAAACGCATCTACATATCTCGATATGTATCACCAGCATCGAACGACAAGGCCACGATGAGAACCACCACCATCACGATCGCAACCCTCGCCCTCGGCGTATTCGGGATCATCACCACCGAGATGGGCATCGTCGGCGTGCTGCCGCAGGTGGCCGACCGGCTGCACGTCGGCACCTCGACCGCCGGCCTCCTCGTCGGCGCGTTCGCCCTGGTGATCGCGGTCTCCGGGCCGTTCATGACGCTGTTCGCGTCGCGGATCGACCGCAGGACCGTGCTGGCCTCGGCGATCCTGGTGTTCGCGATCTCCAACGCCGTGTACGCGCTCACCACCCGGTTCGACGTGATGCTCGCCTTCCGGATCCTGCCCGCCGTAGTCCATCCCGTGTTCTTCTCCGTCGCCCTGACCACCGCGGCCCGCCTGGTCCCGGCGGCGGACGCCACACGGGCCACCACCCGTGTGTTCGCCGGCGTCACCGTCGGCTTCGCCCTCGGCGTGCCGCTGACCTCCTACCTGGCCGAACACCTGTCCCTGGAGGCGGCGTTCTGGTTCGGCGCCGCGATCAACCTGCTCGCCTTCCTGGGCATCCTGCGCTTCCTGCCCACCATGCCGGTCGAGCGTCGGTTGTCGTACGGCGCCCAGGTCGGCGTGCTGCGCAGCGGCCGGATGTGGCTGAGCATCCTGTCGGTGGTCTTCGTCTTCGCAGCGATGTTCTCGGTCTACGGCTACTTCGCCGAGTATCTGGACGAGGTCACCGGCATGGACGGCTCGTGGGTCGGCGCGCTGCTGATGGTGTTCGGCCTCGTGATGATCCTCGGCAACTTCGCCTTCGGCGCGCTGCTGCGGCGCGACGCGACTCGTACCGCGCTAGCCTTTCCCGCCCTGTGCCTGGCCGTGTACGTCCTGCTCTACGCGGTCGGTCCGCACATGGCGCCGATGCTGGTGGCGATACCGATCTGGGGCCTGGTGCACTCCGGCGGGCTGATCGTGAGCCAACACTGGCTCGGGCGCGACGCGCGCGACGCCCCCGAGTTCGGGAACAGCCTGTTCATCTCCTTCTCCAACCTCGGGATCACCGCGGGCACCACGATCGGCGGCTGGCTCCTCTCCGTCACCGATCCCCGGCAACTCGCCTGGCTCGGGGCCGGGTTCGCGCTCGCCGCGCTGGGCTGCACGGTGCTGCGACTGAGCCTGGACCGGGTGCGGCCCGGTGTGGCGGCGCAACTTCCGGTGTGACGCGGGTGCGGTCGTTCGGGGTTTTGTGAGCGCTCGTGTGCACACTGTGGCTATGGAAAAGCTCTCCTTGGAAGCCCAGGTCCGCGAACTGCTCAAGCTGGCCGCCACCGCCTCTACGGGGCGCAGCGCGCACACCGTGTACGGGGGCCACGAACATGTGTTGCGGCAGACGCTGATCGCGCTGAACGCGGGGACCTCACTGTCCGAGCACGAGAATCCCGGCGAGGCGACCCTGCTGGTGTTGCGGGGGCGGGTGCTCCTGATCGACGGCGAGACGTCGTGGGAGGGACGGACGGGCGACTTCCTGGTCGTACCGAGGTCCCGGCACAGCCTGGACGCCCTGGAGGATTCGGCGGTACTGCTCACCGTCGCCAAGCACGGGTGAGCGACGGCGTCGGGATCACGGCGCGCACATGCCCGCAAGGCGGCCGGCATCATGGCGGGCCCGGCCGATCTCCGGCCGTCCCGATCCCGTGGAAGCAGGCCCGTACGTGACGCCGACGCATCTCTTCGACATCGAGACGCTGCCCGTCGGCCCGTGGCGCAACGGGGGCGGCGACACGCGGGAGATCGCGTGCGAGGGGTCGGCGGGTGCGGGCGGCGACTCGGCGGACTTCGGCTGGCGGGCGAGCATCGCGACGATCGCCGCCGACGGGCCGTTCTCGCCGTTCCCGGGCGTCGACCGCACCATCACCCTCCTGGCGGGCGCGGGCGTGCGCCTGATCGCGGACGGCGGCGGTGCGCCCGGGGCCCCGCCGCTCGATCAACGGCTCGACCGCCCCGGCGTGCCGTTCGCCTTCTCCGGCGACCTGAGGCTCCGCGCCCGCCTGCTCGGCGACGGCGGTGCGGTCCGGGTGCTCAACATCATGACCCGGCGCGGCCGATGGACCGCCGACGTGCGGCGCATCGACGCTCCTGTGCCGCTGCCCGCCGGGCACGCCGGTGTGCTGTACCTGCTGTCCGGGCGCGGAACGCACGGCGGCCCCGGCCCGGCGCTGCGACCGGGGCGGGGCCTGTGGTGGACGAGCGGCGCCGCCGACGAGGCGGCGCCGCTCGAACCCGGCTCGGTGGCGCTGTGGGCGGATATCCGCCCGGTGTAGCGCCCCTCGACCGTCACCTGCCCGTCGATCAGGGCATCGTGCGCAGGTGCGCCGAGATGGTGTTGGCCAGCGCGTATCCGGCGGTCGCGTCCCAGTTGACGGACCAGGTCATCGCGCCCCGAATGCCGCGCCAAGTGGTCGCGGGTCGGTAGGTGCCGCAACCGGTGCCCGACTCCAGGCAGTCCAGCGCATTGTTCACCACGCCGGGCGAGACGTATCCGCTGCCCGCCGCGCGTCCGGTGGCCGGTACGCCGAAGGCGACCTGGTCCGGGCGCAGGCCGCCCTGGAGTTGGATGCACGCCTGCGCGGTGAGGAAGTCGACTCCGCCCTGGGCGTACAACTTCTGGTCGCAGCCGAACATGGTGCCGGAGTTGTAGTACTGCATGTGGACGATGGTCAGGATGTCCTTGATGCTCAGGGCGAGTTGGAAGTAGGCGGTTTGGGTGGTCTGCATGTCCAGGGTCTGCGGGGCCATCGTGATGATCAGCGAGGTGCCGACCTGGGCCCGGATGGCGCGCAGCGCGGTGGCCATGTAGGTGGGGCTGACCCCGTTCTCCAGGTCGATGTCCACGCCGTCGAAGCCGTATTCGCGCAGCAGCGCCGTGGCGGTGCTCGCGAACATGTCGGCGGAGGCGTTGTCGCCGACCCAGACCGCGCCCAACTCGCCGCCGACGGACAGGATGACCTTCTGTCCCCGGGCGTGCATCGCGACGATGTCCGCCTTGAGGTCGGCGTTGGTGTAGCCGCCGAGCGCGGTGGACAGGCCCGGATCCACGCCGAACGTGATGGCGCCCCAGCGGCTGCGGTCGGCCTCGGCGAACGCCACCGCGACCAGGTTGTAGGACGTCGGTACGTCCCGCAGGCGCAGGTTCGTGGAGCCGTTGACGAAGTTGTGCCAGTAGCCGGTCATCACCCGTTTGGGCAGTCCGGTCGGGTCCTGGCCGGTGGGGCCGTCCGGCGCGGTGGTGGCGGTGACGGGGGCGGAACGCGCGGACGATCCGGCGCTGTTGGTCGCGGCGACGGAGAAGGTGTAGCTGGTCTGCGGGGTGAGTCCCGGGATCTCGGCGGAGGTTCCGGCGACCGTGGCCACCTTGGTGTCGGCGCGGAAGACGTCGTACGAGGTGGCGCCGGGCACCGCGGTCCAAGACAGCGAGGCGCTGCGCGCGGTGGTGCCGGCGACGGTCAGGCCCGTGGGTACGCCCGGGATCGTGGTGGATCCGCCCGGGCCGACGAGCGAGACGTCGTCGGCGTAGTAGGCGGGCTGCCCGTACCAGCCGTTCAGGTAGATCGTGACGCTGGTGGTGCGCGCGCCGGTGTGGAACGTGGTGGTGAGCTTTTGCCAGGTGGTGGCGGAGGAGGTCCAGGTGGACACGTCGGTGGTGCCGGTGCCGCTCGCGCCGAGGTAGATGTAGGCACCCTGGACCCAGGCGGATTGGGTGTAGTCGGAGTCGGGTTGCACGGCCACGGTCTGGCTGCAGCGGGCGTTGTCGCCGCCGGCCGGGGTGGCCTGGAGAGCGCCGGTTCCGGTGTGTACGGGGGTGGTGGTCGCGCGACCGGTGCCGCCGGAACAGGTCCAGCCGGAGAGGCCGGTCTCGAAGCCGCCGTTCACGACGAGTTCGGCGGTGCCGGCGGCGGGCGCGGACGGAGCGAGGACGAGCAGGCTCGCCGCGGCCGTCGTACAGGCCGCGGCGAGGAGCGCGGCCCAGCGGCGCGGGCCGGGCCGGGCTCGACGCGAAGTCGGGGTATCGGCAAGGGTGTTGGGGGGACGTGGGGGTGCCATGGTGGTGTGCCTCCCGTACCGGCCCGGGCGGTTGTCCGCGGGCGTGGGTGTGCGTGGAGGGTGAACCCGGATCGGCGCCGCATCGCCTGATGGGACGTCAGGCTCCCTCGGTGCGGGACGTGCGCAGGCCGTCCGGGCGCACCCGGAGGTGCCGGGGTGCCTGTGTGCAGGACGAGTTGACCGCCGCGACGGCGGAACTGTCAATAGGTCTGGACCAATTCGGGCCGGGCGGAAGGCGGTTGGGCGGTTGGACGCGGGGGCCGAAGGCGCGGGCGTGCGCGGCCTCGATCACCGGGGGCAGGTCGCGGACCGGACCGGATCAGTCGAATCGGCCGGGCGCACGGCCCGCTCCGGGCGGGCCGGCGTAGGACTGGGTGATGGTCAACCAGCGGATCGCCTCGGCGCCCTCGGCGCGCACCGCGAGGTCGGTCGGGTGCCGGCGGCGGGTGACCAGGAGGCAGAAGTCGAGCATGGGGCCGGTCACCCGCTCCGTGGCGTCCTCCGGGCCGTGGGTCCAGGTGCCGCCCGGCTCGTCCGGGTCGATCAGTTCCACCCGGAACTCCCGCTCGGGTGGCCGCAGTCCGTGCACGCTGTAGGAGTAGTCCCGGGCCCGGACGCCGAGTCGGGCGATGTGCCGGAGTCCGGCGGTGGGGGTACGGAGCGCGCCCAGCGTGTCGGCGATGTCCTGGGTGTGCGCCCAGGTCTCCATGATCCGGGCACCGGCCATCGACGCGGCGCTCATCGGCGGTCCGTACCACGGCAGTCGGGCCCCGGCCGGCAGCGCCGCCAGTAGTTCCGGGACCGCGTGCCGGCCGTCCCGCCAGCGGGCCAGGATGTCCTTCGGCGGTGCCGTCGCGCCGGCTTCCGCGCCTCGATCGACGAAACCGTCGGGGTCGGCGGCGGCCACCGCGACCGCGCCCGCGAAGGCGGTGGGATCGGTCGCGGCGAGCCGGACCTGATCGTCGGTCCAGGCCAGATGGGCGATCTGGTGCGCGATGGTCCACCCGGGCGCGGGCGTCGGCAGCGCCCACTCGGCCGCCGACAACGAGGCGACGAGCCGGTCCGACTCGGCGCCCTCCGCGCGGAGATCGTCCAGCATGGCCGCGAGATCCACCATCGATGCCGTCCTCTCGTCGCCCGCAGCGTCGCACCGCGGCGAGGTCGCGGGCAAGCACCGGGATCGGCTCACGGGGGCGGGGCTGCCCGGTGGCCCTGCCGGTGGCGGTCGCGCCGGCCGGATCGGCCGGGGTCGATGGGTCGGGCGGTGGTCGACCCGGTCGCTGCGGCGACACGGGCTCCACATGGCCGTGTCGGGGTCAGACCGTCAGGAGGATCGCGCGGGCGTCCGTGTTGAGGGTGTGGCCGCCGGGGGTGGGGGCGACCGGGACCGGCCAGTGCACGTGGCCGCAGATGGTGAGGGACGGCGGGGCGGCCCGGATGCGGGCGGCCGGCTCGGCGCGGCCCGGCTGGGTGGGCGTGGCGCCGGGCGGCCCCTCGTGCAGGATCAGCACGTCGGGGGTGGCGCCGAGGACGCGGTCGACGAGGGCGGTCTGCGTCTCCTCGGCCCGGCGGCCCGGCCGGTTCGGGTCGCCGATGATCCGGCCCACGCCGGCGAAGCGGACCCCGCCCACGTCGACGTGTGCGCCGTCGAGCAACACGACGTGCGGGCCCGCCTCGACCAGGTCCGCCGTCGACACCTCGTCGTGGTTGCCGGCCACGCCGACCACGAACGGGCAGCCGGCCGCCGCGAACGCCCACCACACGTCCCGGACCGCCCCGCTCGCGCCGCGCCGATCCGCCGCCGGCGCCGCGTACAGGTCGCCCGCCAACACCACGCCCACCCGCTCCGGCGCCGGCGCCGACCCCTCCTGCGCCCACACCGTCAGGAAGTCGGCGAGCGCGACACCCAACAGCACCGGCGGCCCACCCCAGGGCGAGGGCGCGACCCCCTGGAGGTCACCGGCGACCAACACCGCGTCGCACCCCGCCGGCAGTCGATCCACCCGCAACCGCCCCACCGGCAACCGCGCCGCCTCGCTCCCGCCCCCGACTCGCGCCCGGCGATACCCGACCTCGGTCACCGCCTCCACCCCACCACCCACGATCCGCATCCCCGCACGGTAGTTCCCGGGCGGGCATCGAAGGCAGGGCAACGGCCCGACTAGGCTGCCGGACATGCCGAACAACGACGGATACGAGCCGGTTTTCCGACGCAGTCGCCTCCGGGGAGGCCGCTACGTCTACAACGTCCACAACCCCGTGGGCCGCGTCCTGACCGTGCTCGCGCTGACCGTCACCGGCGTCTTCATGCTCCTGATGGCCACCCACACCGGACCCTTCGCGGACTCCCCCACCCGGCCCGGGCCGACGCTCCCACAGAGCGGGCCGTACGCGCCGACGTCGGCCCCCTGAGCCTCCTCGGCCCCCCTGAGCCCCCGGTCCCGGCATCCCAACGATCCCCCCTCCGGTCCCCTCAGTCCCCCTCCTCTCGCAACCGCCGGGCCCGCAAAACCAGTTCCAGTTCGAAGCGGCGATCCGGCTCGTTCATCTCGTCGCCGAGCAGGTCCCGGATCTGCCGCAGCCGATAGCGGACCGTCTGGGCATGCACGCCCAACCGGGCCGCGATCTCCGGTGCGCCGCCCCGGGTTTCCAGCCACGCCAGCAGGGTTTCCTCCAGCCGACGGGCGTGCGCCGGCGAGCAGCTGTCCAGGGGGGCCAGGCAGCGGCGGGCCAGGTCCTCGATCAGCTCCTCGGGCGGAAGCAGCACCAACGCCTCGGTGTGCTCCGTACATCGGATCAGCCGCCCCTCGGGCAGGTGTCCGCGCTCCACCAGACGCAGCGCCGTACACGCCCAGTGCAGCGACTTCGCGGCGTCGGCGATCGGCACCGACGGGCCGATCGCGCCCGACCAGCCCGCCATCGCCCGCCGCACCAGTTCGGGGCGTCCGGCCGTGTCCGGGTCGGGCAGGATCATCCGGGGCCGTTCGCACTCCATGTCCAGGAGCACGTCCCGACCCACCGCCGGCGCCACCGCGTCGGGCGCTGGGCGCAACAGCACGCCCACGGCGACCTGTTCGGGCACCGTCCAGCCGATGCGGGCGGCGTGTTCGGCCAGCGCGCTCGCGGGTTCGGTGCCGTATTCGGTGAGCAGCAGTTTGATCAACCGCTTCTGCGCCCACAGCCGTTCGCCGACCTGGCGGGCCGCGGCCTCGGCATAGCCGTGTACGGACTGGGCGACCAGTCCGTCGAGGAACTCGAAGCCCGCCTCGGCGAGTTCGTACATCGCGGGCGGCGGGATCTCCACCCGCTGACCGATCTCGGCCAGCCGCCGCCAGGCCAGCCGCACGCCGAGCCGGTACATCGCCTGCAACGAGTCGAGGCTGCGCCCCTGGAGCACTTCGGCGCGGCCGAACAGCTCGAAGATCTCCAGACGTTCGTGCCGCCGATCGCCGGTCGCGGCCAGGTGCTCGACGAAGTCGACGAGGGCGCGCCGGATGGCGACCAGCGCCATCGGCTCGCCCGACTCGTCCGGCACCAGCGGCACGCCGGGGTATTCGATCCGGATGTCACGCAGGATTCCCTGCGCCAGTTCGGGTACCTCGGCCATGGCCAGATCGGCGAACCGCCGCAATTGCGGCCGGGGTACGTCCCGCCAGGCAGTGCGCACCGTCACCTCGCCCCTCCCTCGCGCCGGTCGGTCGGCGCCGTCTTCGGGGTCCGCCGGCCGATGCCGGGCCGGACCCGTCTCCCGGCGTACGGGCTCGGCATCAGGGCTGCGCGGTCGGCGCCGGCGTCGGGTCGGTACGGAACGAGACCAGCGGCGAATTGGGTTGGTCGGGAGTGGAGTTCAACGCGGCGACGATCCCGAGCCCGGCACCCACGGCGAGTGCGGCGGCGAGGATCACGGTCGACCCGGCGGCGAGCAGTCTGTGCATGCTTCGACGAGCCTCTCGATCGGAGGGCACCCCGCCCATTCCCATGCACCGGCTCTATATCAGCACAGTGTGCGAGGTGTATTGACACTCCGTCAAGGGTGCGCCTACGGTTCCCGGCCTGGGACGGACCCGAGCCCGACCTGCGTCGGAACCCACGCCGGAACCGCCCAGACCCGAGACAGACGTGCACGTGCCCGAGGCCGAACGCCGTCAGGAGTGCCGGATGCGCCGCCCCACTTCGCCCCGCCCCATCTCGTCCCGCCCCTCGATCCCGTCCCTGCTCCTGCTCGGTGTGGGAGTGTTCCTGCTCGTGCTGGCCGCGATGCTGGCCTGGTACGTCGAACCACACGCCAAGCGCACCCCCGTCGACATCGACGACACCGTGGTCTTCGCCGGTAGCGGCAGCTATTTCGACACCGCCACGCTGAAACCCGTGGACGGAAAGACGATCACCGTGACCCGCCGCGTGCTCGGCGACGTGGCGGAGGCCAAACGCAGCGGCCGCGCGGTGTGGGACGTGTCGACGACCATCGACACCCCCGAGACGCTGGCCTGGGGGGACCCGCGCCGGTCCTACCAGTGGACGCTGGCGCGCTGGGTGACCGACCGCCGCACCAACGCGCCCGTGCACTGCTGCGGCGAGACGCCGCGGATCGAGGGCGAGGCGTTCCTGAAGTTCCCGTTCGACCTGGAGAAGCGGCAATACCGCTGGTGGGACGAGACCTTGGGGGCGGCGATCCCGCTGGACTACCGCGGCACCACCAAGGTGCTGGGGCATCGCGGCTACCGCTTCACCGGCGCGGTGCCGGACACCCGGATCGGCGTACGCCAGGTCCCGGGCGCACTGGTCGACCTGCGCGCGCAGCCGCAGGTGCTCGCCGAGGAGTGGTACGCCAACGCGGGCATCGAACTGGTCGTGGATCAGCGCACCGGCCGGGTGATCGACGCGAAGATCGCCCCGCGCAAGACCCTGCGCGCACCCGGCGCGGCGACCGCCTCGGTGGTCCTGCTGAACAGCGACCGGATCGCCTTCACCCCGCAAACCCGGCGCCACCAGGTCGACTTGGCGAAGCGGGACGACCGCAAGCTGATCGCCATCGGGTGGATCGCTCCGCTCTCGGCGGCCGGCCTCGGGGTCGTGTTGGTGACGCTCGGGGTGGTATTCCTGGTCCGAGGCCCGCGCCGCGCGTCCGGCGGCGCCCCGGGCGACGGTACGGCCGACGACCGCGACCCCGAGGGCGACACCCGCCCGCTGCCCGAACGGCACGCGGAACCGGCACCACATTGACGGTTCGCGGCCTCACCCGGGAGCAAAATTGTCACCTCGGTGAGTAGCCGACCGGTGACGCGGTGGCGAAAACTACGAACTCACCCCGCACATCCCGCCCGTCCCGCAGAACCGGCACCGCCGTTCCCATCGCGGCGACCACGCAGCCATCCCTCCCCCGGGATCCGGCCCGACCCCGCGCACCGAACGCTCGCTCGCTCCAGGACCGAGAACGAGACCGAGATCGAGAACGAGTTGGAGCTCAGATGCCCCAGCACGTGCCCGCGTTGCGTGCAGTGACGCCCGTATCGCCGCGCCGACCCGTCCCGCCCACCCGCTCGTCCGACCGTTCCCCGCACCCCCACCGCATCGTCTTCCTGGCTCGCCGCGACCTGGCCAACCCCGCCGCCGGCGGCTCCGAGCTGCTGGTCGACCGGCTGGCCGACGGACTCACCGCGCACGGCCACCGGGTGACCCTGATGTGCGGCGGCCCGGCCGCCGATCGGGACTACCGGGTGGTCTCGGCGGGCGGCGACACCGACCACTACCTGCGCGCCCGTCGGACCCTCGATCGCCGGATCGGCGGCTGCGACCTGCTGGTCGAGGTGTGCAACGGCATGCCGTACCTGACCCCGCTGTGGCATCGCGGCCCCACCGTGTGCCTGGTCAACCACGTGCACACCGACCAGTGGGCCATGCGCTTCCCGGGCCCCGCCGCCCGGATCGGCCGGCGCCTGGAGCGCTGGGGACTGGCCGGCACCCATCGGGGCAACCTGATCGTCGCGGTGTCCGGCTCGACCGCCGGCGCGCTGCGGGAGATCGGCGTACCGCCGGAGCACATCCGGGTGGTGCACAACGGCGTCGAGGAGCCCGCCCCGCCGGTGCCCACCTCGACCGAGCCGCTGTTCGTGGCCGTGGGCCGGCTTGTCGACTACAAACGCATCGATCTGCTGCTGCGGCTGTGGGAGCAGGTCCGGCCGGTGACGGGCGGTCGGCTGGTGATCGTCGGCGACGGTCCCGAACGGGATCGGCTGCGTGCCGTCGCCGGGCCCGGAGTGCGCTTCACCGGCTGGGTGTCCGAGGCGGAAAAGCACCGACTCCTGTGCGCGGCCTGGCTGTTGCTGCATCCCTCGCAGGTCGAGGGCTGGGGTCTGGTGGTCACCGAGGCCGCGGCGCGCGGCACACCGGCCGTCGGCTTCGACATCCCCGGGCTGCGCGACTCGATCGACGACGGCGTCACCGGCGTACTGGCGCGCGGCGAGAGCTCGTTCGCCGCCGCGTGGTGTGCGCTGGCACTGGCCCCGAGACGCCGCGAGGCGATGGCCCGCGCGGCGAGGCGACGCGCCGCCCGCTACCGATGGAGCGCCACCGTCCGGCAGTTCCGGGCGGTGGCCGCCGAGGCGGCGGCGTCGGGGACCGGACGGAGCAGCCGGTGGTGATCGTGTGAAGGACCCGTCGCTGCGCCGGTCCCTCGCGCTGTTCCGCGCCTTCCGGCACGAACAGAGCGACCCGGACGGCTGCTACGGGCTGCTCGCCCGGGACGCCGCCGACCAGATCGAGCGGCACATGCGGCTGCGCGGGCGGGTGGTGGTCGATGTCGGCGGCGGCAGCGGGCACTTCACCCGCGAGTTTCGTCGGCGCGGCGCGCACGGATACCTCTTCGAGCCCGATCCCCGGGAGTTGACCGCACGCGGCACCCCGCCCGAAGGCGCGGTACTGGCCGACGGCTACCTGCTGCCGCTCGCGGACGGGACGGCCGACGTGTGCTTCTCGTCCAACGTGCTCGAACACGTCGCGGATCCGCGCACGCTGCTGAGCGAGTTGGTGCGGGTCACCCGCCCGGGCGGATTGATCTACGTGTCCTTCACCAACTGGTACTCCCCGTGGGGCGGTCACGAGTGGGCGCCGTGGCACTACATGGGCGCCGAACGCGCCCGCACCCGCTACGCGCGCCGCACCGGCCGCGCGCCCAAGCACATCCTGGGCGAGAACCTGTTCGCCGTACACGTCGGCCCCACCCTGCGGTACGTACGGGCCCGGCCCGACGTGGTGGTGGTCAGCGCCCGCTCCCGCTACTGGCCCTTCCTCGCCGGCACGGTCACCCGGATCCCCGGGCTGCGCGAGGTGATCACGTGGAACCTGCTCCTCATTCTTCGGCGGTGCCCGTGACGGCGCGGCCATCGCCCGACGCATCCGTCGGTCCCGCCGCCGGCTCCCCCGACGCCGGGTATCGCGCGCGCCCCGCAGGAGGCACCCGTGGCTGAGACGACCCTGACCCTCCCTCCGGCCCGGCCCGGTCGACCGCCCGCCGCGCCGCCGGCCGTCGAACCACCGGCCGAGCGGGCGCGGCATCGGTTGTGGGTGCCGGCGTTCTGGGTGGTCGTCCTGGTCGGGTTCCTGGCCAAGTCCCCCGGCAAGACCACGTTCGAGACCAAACTCGGCGTGGCCACCGACCCCTGGGACTTCATCGGCGACCTGGGCAGCCTGTGGCACGACCGGGCCGGCTTCGGCGGCCTCGCCGACCAGTACATCGGCTACGCCTTCCCGATCCTGCCCTACTACGCGCTCGCCGACCTGGTGCGGCTGCCCGTGTGGTTGGCCGAGCGGCTGTGGTTGTCGCTGATCGTCACCGCCGCCTTCTGGGGCGCGTTGCGGCTGGTGGAGGCGCTGCGGATCGGCACCGCGCGCAGCCGACTGCTCGGCGCGGCGGCCTACGCGTTGTGGCCGACGTTCACCATCGTGATCGGCTCCACTTCGGCCGGCGTACTGCCCGGTGCCGCGCTGCCGTGGGTGCTGCTGCCGCTGGTGTCCGACCGGCTGAGCCCTCGGCGTACGGCCGCCCGGTCCGCGGTGCTGATCCCGTTCATGGGCGGGGTCAACGCGGCCTCCACGCTGGCCGCGCTGCTCCCGGTGGGGCTGTACCTGCTCAGTCGGCCGGCCGGGCCGCGCAAGTGGCGGCTGATCGCCTGGTGGGTTCTCGGGGTGCTGCTCGCCACCGCCTGGTGGGTGATCCCGCTGATCCTGCTGGGTGTGTACGGCGAGAACTTCCTGCCGTACGTCGAACAGGCCGACACCACCACGACGACCATGTCGGCGACCGAACTGCTGCGCGGCGCGGGCAACTGGGTCGCCTATCTCGACTTCGGCGAACCGTGGTTGCCCGCCGGCCGAACCGTGGTCGCCGCCGTGGTCACCGTCGTGTGCTCCGCGTTCGCCGCCGCGCTCGGCCTGGCCGGGCTGGCCCGCCGCGACCTGCCCGAGCGGCGCTGGTTGACGCTGACGGTGCTGGTCGTGGCGGCGATCACGCTTGCCGGATACTCCGGTTCGTTCGGTGCGCCGTTCCATGGCACGATCCGCGACTGGCTCGACGGTCCGATCCGGCCGTTCCGCAACATCTACAAGTTCCAACCCGGACTGGCCCTGGCCCTGGTGCTCGGCCTGGCCCACCTGGTCGGCACGACGAGCACCGCCGCCCGAGGCACCGTCCCATCGGCCCGACACGGGCTGCGCTCCGGTCGCCCCTACGCGCCGCTGATCGCCGCCGTGCTCGTCCTGCCCGGGCTGGCCTGGCCGTACCTCAACGGCACGATCCTCCAGCCCGGCGCCTTCAAGGAGTTGCCGCACCACTGGCACCAGACCGCCGACTGGCTCGAGCACAACTCCGCCGACAGCCGGGCCCTGGTGGTGCCCGCCACCGCGCACGGGCTGTACACGTGGGGGTCGCCGATCGACGATCCGCTCGATCCGCTCGCCGATTCCCCCTGGGCGCAGCGGGACTTCGTCCCGTTCGGCACGCCGGGGCAGCGCCGGGCGACGGACGCGATCGAGCAGGCGCTGCTCACCGGCGGTGAAGTACCGGGCCTGCGCGACTTCTTGATCCGCGCCGGACTCTACAACGTGGTGGTGCGCAACGACCTCGATCCGGACCAGATCGGCTACGTCCCGCCGAACGTGGTCGAACGCACCCTGGTCGCCTCCGGATACCACCGGGTCACCGCGTTCGGTCCGGAGATCACCGGCGGGCGCATCCCGGAGAACACCCCGGTCCAGGTACAGGGCCTGTTCAGCCGCCGGCAGGCGGTGGAGATCTACGCGCCGCCCGCCGACACGCCGCGACCCGGCCGGGTCGGCACGCGCGCCGTCGCGGATACCGCGGTGCTCAGCGGCGGTTCCGAGGCGCTGCTGCAACTGTCCGCCGATCCCGGCATGCGTGACCGACCCACCGTGCTCACCGGCGACGACCACCCCGGCATCGACCGGCCGGGGGTACAGGTGATCGCGGACGGACTGCGGCGCGCGGACACCCGGTTCGGGCTGGTGAACAACAACACGTCGTACACCTACACCGCGACCGAGCGGAATCCGTCCGAGAGCGCGCAGGCCGCCGGCGAAAAGCCGAAGCAGATCCTGCCGACGACCGGCACCGAGCACCAGACCACGGCGGTGTTCGCCGGCGCGAAGGCGGTGACTGCGTCCAGCAGCGGCAACTGGCTGTTCCATCTGCCACAGTTCGACCCGGTGAACGCCTTCGACGGCGATCCGGGCACCGCCTGGACCGAGGGCAGCGCGGACGGGCCGGTCGGCCAATGGTTGCGGGTGGCGTTCACCGGGCCGATCGATCTGCCCGACACGCTGCGCCTGACGCCATTGGCAGGCAGCGCCATGCGCGCCGCGCCGACCCGGGTGCGGGTGGAGACCGCGCGGGGCTCCGAGGAGAGTTCGCTGCAACCCGACGGCACCGCGCAGATCGTCCGGGCACCGGCGGGCCGGGCGAGCTGGTTGAAGATCACCATCCTGGGCGCGCAGTCCCCACGTTCGGGCCTGTCCGGCGCCGGGTTCGCCGAGGTGTCCGTCCCCGGGGTGCAGGTCTCGCGGGTATTGCGGCTGCCCACCGACGCGGCCGGCGCCGATGCCTCGACCCGGGTCTACTCGCTGCACCGCGACGAGGATCCCGGCGGGTTGTCCCCGGTGAACGCCGAGAACGGGCTGCACCGGCGGTTCGACACCGCCACCGACGGCACATTCACCGTCGACGTGCGCGCCGCCGGAGTCACCGGCGCCGAGCTGGACCGCCTCGTGCAAAACGCGGTACCGGACCGGCCGCCGGGCATCACGGTGACCGCCGAGTCGACCGGATACACCGGCAGTCGGCTCGACGCGCGCAATCTTGTGGACGGCGACCTGACCACCGCGTGGATCGCGGGCGATCGACCCGTACTGCACCTGAACTGGGGGCAGCCCAGGTCCGTCGACCAGATCGTGCTCGGCGCGGCCGGCGGGTTGTCCGCGCGCCCCGAACGCATCGAGATCTCCACGCCCTTCGGCTCGACCACCGCCTCGGTGGACGAGAACGGCACGGCCCGGTTCCCCTCGATCTTCACCGACCGGTTGACCATCACGATCAGCAAGGTCGCGCCGCTGACCCTGCACAACCCACTCGCCGACCAGCGGCTGCAACTGCCCGTGGGATTGAGCGAGATCTACATCCCGGCACTGGCCGACCTGCGGCAGCGCCCCGCCGACCCGGGACAGACCTTCCAACTGCCATGCGGCCAGGGCCCGACGCTCAAGGTGGACAACGTGCCACACCCGACGAGCGTGTCGGGCACGGTGCGCGACCTGACGGAGCGTCGGAGTGTCCGGGTGCGACTGTGCGACGGCGACGCTCCCGGGGCCACGCTGTCCCTGCCCCGGGGCACGCATACGGTCGAGGCGGACAACCGGGGACCCGTCGAGATCACCGACGTGACCCTGACCGGCGGGCAACTGCCGCCCACGAACCGGCAGTCGGCGCGGGTGGCCACCGCCGTCGACTGGAGCGGCGACCACCGGACGGTACGCGTGGGGTCGGGCGAGGCCACCTACCTCCAGATGTACGAGAACCGCAACTCCGGCTGGAAGGCCACACTCGGCGGCAAGAAGCTGCGCCCGGTCCGGATCGACGGCTGGCAGCAGGGCTGGCTGGTCCCGGCGGGCGCGGCCGGGACCGTGCGGCTCGACTACGAGCCGGGCGGGATCTACCGGGGCGGACTGATCGGCGGCGCGGTGGCCCTGGCCGCCCTGCTCGCCCTGGCGTTCGTCCGGCGGCGCAACGAACTCCCGGCCGGGGACGCTCAGTCGCGGGTCGAACCGCCCGCGCCCGGCTCGATCCTGGGCGTGGTCGCGCTGACGGCGGTGATCGTTTTGGCCGCGGGGCCGTTGGCGCTGGTGGTGCTCGCGCTCGCGGTGGTGGCGCGTCGATGGCAACACCTGCTGGTGCCGGTTGCGTTGGTGGCGATGGTCGGAGCGGGCATCGCGGCGGCGACCGGGGCGGGCGAGCCCGTCGGCGCCGGGGACGGCGCGTTCGGGCCGGCCGCGCAGATCCTGGCGCTGATCGCACTGATCGCGGCACTGGTGACGGTGGGCGAGGCGGATCGGGGCAGCGGCGACGACCCGACCCGGCGGGACCCCGCCGTCGAACCCACACACCGGAGCACCGGGCAGACGCCCGGCGACGAGGCCACCGGGGGGCCTCCCGATCGGGAGGCCGATACGGCGGAACTGCCCACCGTGGCACCGGACTCGCGGCGGGCCGAACCCGGGGAGGGCGATGACGCGAAGCCCGGGCACAAGAAGACCGACCCCGGGGCGACCCACCCCGACCAGTCCCACACCGAGGAGACCGACCAACCATGAGCGCGGTGCGCCCGGCTCGGCGCGAGCACCCGGCCGAACCGGCCCCGGCCCGGATCCCGTTCCCGGTCGTCGACGAGGTGTCCCGGCAGTGTGTACGGCCGGGCGAGGCGATCTCGGTGCACATGGAGATCCGGCTGCCCGGACAGCCGGATCCGGCCCGGCTGCGCACCGCGTTCCGGGCGGCGCTGCGCACGCACGCCCGCGCGCTGGTCCGCGAGGCACCCGCGCCCTGGTACGCACGCCGCTACGCGTGGGAACTCACCGACGCGCCGGACGTGGAGCCGATCCGCTTCCCGCCGCCCGGACCCGACGCACTGGCCCGGGCCCGGGCGGCGGCGCTGGCCGAGGCACCGCCGCTGACCCTGGCACCGCCGATCCGGATCGAGGTGATCCGCTCGTCGCCGACCGCCGCCGGGTGTGTCCTGCTGTGCACGATCCACCACACTGCCCTGGACGGCCCCGCCTTCCTGCGCGTGCTGGCGACGACGGCGAAATTCTACGGCGGCGCCGGCAACGACCCGCCGGCCGCGCCGCCCACGACGGATCGAGCCGCCGCCGGCACGCCGACCGACGGGCCCGGCCTCGACCCCGGGAGTCCGTCGGCCCGCTCCGCCCGGGTCGCGCCGGCGCCCTCGTCCGACCCGAACCGGCGCACGGGCAACGGCGTGCTGCTCGGCGAACTCCCCCTGCACGCCCGCCCGTCCGGCGCCGACCACACCGTCAACGACCGCCTCCTGGTCGCCACGTGCCTGACCATCGCGCACTGGAACCGGCTGCACGACGCACCGCTTCGACCGATCCGGATCACCATGCCCGTGGACGACCGCCCTCGCGGCCTCGACATGCCGATCGGCAACGGCACCCGCCTGGTCGACGTCTGCTTCGGGCCGCGCGAATACGCCCCGGAACACGACGGCAGGCATGACGGCGGGCACACCTCGTACCCGAGCCCCGACCACATCGCCGACCTGCTGCGCCGCACCGCCCGCCGCACCCGCGAACTCCGTGCCGCGCGCCGACCCCCGCTCGGTCGCGGCGCCGCCCTGCTGACCGCGCCGGTACTGCCCGTCGGCGTGCGCGCCGCGTTCACCCGGGCCCTGGGCCGTGCGGTCGGACCGTGGACCTCGACCACCCTGCTCAGCAACCTCGGCCGCATCCCCTACCCGCTGGACTTCGGCGACGCGGGCCGGGCAAGCGCCGTGTGGGTGTCCGCACCCACCCGGATGCCCAGGGGTCTGACCCTGACCACGACGGGCACCGCCGACCGCCTGAACGTGAGCCTGCGCTGGTCCCGAGCGCTGCTCGACGACGCGGCGGCCCGGCAGCTGTACGGCCTCCTGGACGCATACCTTGCCGCCGTCGCCGCCGCACCGAACCCGCCGCCACCCGGAGGTGGTTCGTGATGACCGCCACCCGCCCCGCCGGCCTGCGCGCGTTCTACGAGGACCCCTCCGTCCCGGTCGCCTCCGGCCCGGAACGCAGCCGCCGGCAGGCCGCCATGCTGGCCCGCGCGCTCGGCCCCGAACCGGCGCTGATCGTGGACATCGGCTGCGGCGACGGCTCGGCGGCAGCGATCGCCGGACCGCTGCTCGCCCGCCATACGCTGGTCGGCCTCGACTGGTCCCAGGACGCGCTGCGCCGCGCCGCGCCCCGGCTCGGCCATGTGGTGCGCGGCGAACTGACCGACGGCGGGCTGCCGTTGGCCGACGGCGCGGTGGACGCGGTGATGTTCGCCGAGGTGTTGGAGCACCTGGTCGACCCCGACGCCGCGCTGGACGAGCTGCGCCGGGTGCTCAGACCGCGCGGCCACCTGATGGTGTCCACCCCGAATCTGGCCGCCTGGTACAACCGGGCGCTGCTGCTCGCGGGTGTCCAGCCGGTCTTCTCCGAGGTCAGCCTGCGCGGCATCCACGGCCGCCCCGGCACCGAGGTGGTGGGCCACCTGCGGCTGTACACCGCCCGAGCGCTTCGGGAGTTCCTGGTCGCGGCCGGCTTCGAGGTGGTCCGGGTCGCCGGCGCGCCCTTCCACGGCGTGCCCCGCCCGTTGCGCCCGCTGGACCGGATCGCCTGCGCCGCCCCCTCGCTCGCCTCGATCCTGCTCGTGCACGCGCGGCGGCGGTAGCCGTGTGGTGGGGCGTGGCCGCGGCGCTGCTCGCCAACGTGCTCTACAGCGGCGGATTCGTACTGGAGAAGCGGGCGTTGACCGGGCTCCCCGCGCTCACCGTCGGCCGCCCGCTGCGCACGATCGGGCTGCTCCTGCGCAGTGCGCCGTGGCTGGTCGGCTCGCTCGCCCTCGCCGCCGGATTCGCCGCCCAACTCGTCGTCTACCGCGCCCTGCCGCTCGCCGCCGCACAGGGCATCCTGGTCGCCGGCCTGGTGCTGCTGCTCGTGTTGTCCTCGGTGGTGCTGGGCGAGCGACCCTCCGCCCGGGAGCGCGCGGGCGTGCTTGCCGTCCTCGTCGCACTGGCGATGGTGGTCGGCTCGCTCCGGTCCTCGGACACCGTCGGCGACCACGCCCCGGTCGGCCGACTCCTGGCCGTGTGCCTGCCGGCCCTGGTCGGGTCGGCGTGGCTGTACGCGGCGGCGGGCCGCCGGGCCCGGGATCCGGGTCGCCCGCCCGTCACCGGCGTCGAGTACGGCGTGGCGTTGGGCCTGCTGTACGGGGTGAGTTCGCTGGCGATCAAGGGCGTCTCCGGCCGGGTGGGCACGCACGACCCCGGCGGCCGGATGCTGGAACTGCTGCGCTCGCCCTACCCGTACCTGCTCGTCGGCACCGGCGCGGCCGGTTTGGTGTTGTCCCAGACCGCGCTGCAACGGTGCCGGGCGTCGTTGATCGTGCCGGTGTGCACCACGGTGTCCGCCCTGTTCACCGCCGTGCTCGGCAGTGTCGCCTTCGACGAGGCGCTGCCGCACGATCCGCCGCGGCTGGCGCTGCGCGTGGCCGGCACGGTGCTCGTCGGCGCCGTCCTGCTCGTCCTGCCCCGGCACGACCGAGTCCCCGTCCCGGAAGAGGAGTCGCCCGATGGAACCCGACAATCCGCTGCTCCGGATCCTGGCCTGCCCGCTGGACAAGGGGCCGTTGACCCTGCTGATCGCGGAGGACGCGTTGTACAACCCGAGGTTGCGCCGGCGCTATCCGATCGTGGCGGGCATCCCGCAGTTGTTGCCGTCCTCCGGCGTGCCGGTCTCCGACGACGAACACGCGCGGATCACCCGCCGGAGCGCGCCGTGACGCTCGCCGCCCGGGTCGGTCCCCGGGTGCCGCCGAAGCTGGTCACCACCGCCGTCGACGTGCTGTATCCGCGCTTCGAACCGGAGTTGCGCCGGCTCGCCGACTTCGTCCCGGCCGGCGGCACGGCCGTGGACGTGGGCGGCTGGTACGGGCCGTGGTCGCGGCGCTTGGCGCGGCGCGCGGACCGGGTGGTGACCGTCGAACCGGTGCCGCACCTGGCCCGGCTGCTCGCCGAGGGCGCCCCGGCCAACATGCGGGTGGTGGCCGCCGCCGCGGGCGATCGGGCCGCGGACACCGTGTCGTTGTGGTTGCCGCCGGGCGACCGGGGCGATCGGGGTGTGTCGTCGCTGGTTCGCCGGGAGATCCACGACCGGGCGCTGGAGGTGCCCTGCGTGCGGCTCGACGATCTGGGGCTGACCGGGGTGGTCTTCGTCAAGATCGACGTGGACGGCAGCGAATCGGCGGTACTGCGCGGGGCGGAGGAGGTGTTGCGCCGCGATCATCCGGCGCTGTTCATCGAGTTGGAGACGCGCATCGGGTCACCGGCGCCCGTGCTCGACCTGCTCGCCGAACTCGACTACGCGGGCTGGGTATTGCCGGGGCGGAACTGGTTGCCGCTGGCCGGGTTCGATCTGGCCGGGCATCAGTCCCGGACCGCGCATGTGGCGGAACGCGGGTTGTTGCGCCGGACGTTGGCCCCGTTCAGTCGCCGCTACGTCAACTCGGTGCTGTTCCTGCCGAAGTCGCGCCGGCCCGGCGACGGTTGACGCCCGCCCCCGTCACAACAGGCCGTGGTCGTGGGCGTAGATCGCCGCGTGGGTGCGGTCGCGCAGGCCGAGGCGGGACAGGATCCGGGAGATGTGGTTCTTGACCGTGCCTTCGCTGAGGTAGAGCCGGGAGGCGATCTCGCGGTTGGTCGACCCGGTGGCGATCAGCCGCAACACCGCGGTCTCCCGCTCGGTGAGCACACCGGGGCCGGGTCCGGAGCCGGAGCCGGAGCCGGAGCGCGCTTCGGGCAACGACACCACGGCATCGACCGGCCTCGGTTCCGGCTCCGCGCGGGCCAGGTTGGCCGCCAGTCGGCGGGTGATCGAGGCGTCGAGCTGGGCGACGCCCGCCCGGGCCAGCCGTACCGCGGCGGCCAGTTGCGCCGAGGGCAGGTTCTTCAGCAGGTAGCCCACCGCGCCGGCGCGCAGCGCGTCCGTCACGTACTCGTCGTCGTCGAAAGTGGTCAGCATGATCACCCGGCACAGCGGCGCCCGTTCGCGGATCTGCGCGACCGCGGCGACACCGTCGAGAACGGGCATCCGGACGTCCATCAGGATCACGTCGGGGTGCTCGGCCACCGCGACCGCCACCGCCTGTCGGCCGTCGGAGACCGCGCCGATCACGGTGATCCCGGGCTGGATGCCGAGCAGCGACGCAATCCCCTCCCGGACCAGTTCCTGATCGTCGACCACCAACACCCGTACGGGGTCCGCCTCGGGCCCCCTCATCGGCGCCCCGCCGCGGCGCCGACCGGCTCTCGCGGCACCGTCACGGTGATCCTGGTCCCGTGTCCCGGCGCCGCCTCGACCTCGACCCGCCCGCCGAGCCGGTCCACCCGCTCGCGCATGCCGCGCAGGCCGAACCCGCCGTCCTCCTCCCGCCCGACCGCGAACCCGCGTCCGTCGTCGGCGACCACCAGGCACGCCTCGTCCTCGCCGTAGCGCGCGCAGACGCTGACCAGACGGGCCTCGGCATGCCGGTGGGCATTGGTCAGCCCCTCCTGGGCGGCGCGATACAGCGCGGTGAGCGATTCGACGTGGTAGCCGCGTTCCTCCCCGGACACATCGAGGGTGACCCGGGCGGGCCCGCCGTCGACGTGCCGGACCAGGTCGGCGAGCGCCGAGGACAACGAGAAGGGCGCGTCCTCGTCGCGCAACGCCCGTACCGACACCCGGACTTCGTCCAGCGCCCGGCCCGCCGACCAGCGCGCGTCGGCGATCGCCCGCTCGGCGATCCGGGCGTCCAGGTCGCGAAACGCCGACGCCTTCTCCAACTGGACGGCGATCGCGGTCAGATGGTGGCCCAGCCCGTCGTGGAACTCACGGGCCAGCCGGTTGCGCTCGCGGGCGGTGGACAACCGCTCGACCCGGGCCGCGTAGTCGGCCAACCGGGCGTGTGACTCCCGGAGTTCGTCGAGCGTGTCGGCCAACCGCACCCGCCCGGCCTGCTCGCCCACGGCGATCGCGGCCATCGCCACCGCGAGCGCCAGGCCCAGGCCGGACATCAGCAGGTCCGTGACGACGTCGGCGCGCAGATACCAGCGGGGCACCCACAACACGTCCCCGAGCAGGATCGCCCCCGTGCAGGCCACGGTCAGCGCCACACCCACCCGGCGGCCGAACGCGAGGAACGCGGTGATCGGGACGAGCACGAACAACGCCCGGGACACCCCGGAGCGGTCCAGAGCGACGGCCGCGGCGAACAACACCAGACGGGCCGCCAGGAGCAGCGCGGCCGGGCGGGGTGGGGTGCGCGGCGAGTACCGACGCTGTTCGATCCGGTCCAGGGCGATCAATACCAGCAGGCACACGACGAACCCGGCCAGGCGCGGCGGCCGGACCGGCCCGTCGGTGACCAGGCCGCCGTACAGCCCGCCGAGCAGCACGGCCGCGTGCACCGCGGGCGGCAACCACGGCATGGGTCGGGACGCCCCCGCGGTCGGGGCCGATGGTGACAACGCGGTCATCCGGTATCTCCATTCGATCCCCCGGGTGCGGTGCGCCGAACGATACCCGCAGGTCGGCGGGGATCGGCGGGTGCGGCGGGGTCGGGACACAACCTTGGCCGAAGGTCATGTGCCGTTCGGCCGCGGGTGCTCCCGCAGGGCCGGCCGCGAATCGGCCATTCGGCATCTGGGGCCGGGCCGGGGGCGTTCCTAGGCTGGGTCGGGCCGGATCCCGGCGCTCCCATCCACCCCACGAAGGGCAGTCCCTTGCTGCTATCGACCACCCGTCCACTGGCCGTCGCCGCCGCGCTGCTCCTGACCGCGACGCTCGGTTCGACCGCGGCGAACGCGGCGGCCGAGTCGGACCGGGGCGACTCCTCGTCCTGCACGGCGCGTGTCCCGGGCGCCGAGTACGTGATCGGCGCCTGCCTGGCGGATCTGACCACCAACGGCACGATGAAGACCGGGCACACCGACCCGACCGACTGGCTCGGCCTGGAGGCGCCCGGCACGGTCACCCCGTCCGGCGTCGCGGGTGTGCAACTCGACGGCTATTTTCCGGACACGTCCACCAGTAATCCCACGCACGGCTGGAATCACGACAGCCAGTTCGTCATTCGCCTACCGAAGAAGTGGAACGGCGGACTGGTCGTGGCCGGCCCGCCGGGGCTGCGCGAGCAGTACGCCAACGACCGGATGATCTCCGATCAGGCGCTCGCCAAGGGCTTCGCCTACGCGGCCACCGACAAGGGCAATACCGGAACGAAGATCTACCGGGACGGGGTGCGTCCCGGCGATGCCATCGCGGAATGGCACCAGCGGGTGGCGCAGTTGACCGTGGCCGCCAAGAAGGTCGCCGGGCGGCACTACGGCCGGGCACCGAGGACCACCTACATGGCCGGCGCCTCGGCCGGTGGATACCTGGTCCGGTGGCAGTTGGAGCACAACCCGGGGTTGTTCACCGGTGGTGTCGAGTTGCACGGGCTGCTGTTCACCCCCGACTCGCCCAACATCCTGGACACCGCGCCGGCCGCGCTGCGGGCCTATCCGCGCTACCGGGACAAGGTGCCGGGCGGGTACGAGGAGATGTTGGCCGCGGGTTACCCGAAGGGCTCCGAGCAGACCTGGGAGTTCCACTACCAGAAGTTGTGGGACTCGCTGCAACGCACGATGCGCGAGGAGATCGACCCCGACTACGACGGCGCCGGGGAGGCCGGAACGCCGTTCTGCCCGCCGAACACCGTCAAGGGGTGCGACACCGATTACGTCTACGCCAAGCGGCCGGCCGCCGTGCACGACGCGGTGGCCCGGCTGTCCCTGACCGGGAAGATCAAGCGTCCGCTGATCACCCTCCAGGGCACGCTCGACGCGCTGTTGCCGATCAGCCGCAGCGGTGACGTGTACGCGAAGATGGTCGACGACTCCGGGCGCGGCCGGATGCACCGCTACTACCGGGTCACCGGTGGGACGCACGCCGACGGGTTGTACCAGGGGCTGGAGCAGTTGGTCCGGCCGATGTCACCGTGCTTCGCGACGGCCTTCGACGCGCTGTCCGCCTGGACCACGCGGGGTACGCCCCCGCCGCCGAGCCGGACCGTTCCGGCGCCCGCGCCGGGCACCGACAAGGTCAACGGCTGCACGCTGTAGGCGGACGGTTCGGATCCCTGCGCGGCAGCGGGCACTTCACCACGGGCCACCCGTGCGGCGTCGTCGACGCGGCACGGGTGGCGTCCGGGTGTCCGCCCTGTTCGACGGGCGTCGGGTCCGGCGCCTCAGCGGACGTTCGGGTTGGCCGGCTCGCGCTCGGCGGTCGTGCGGACGGTGTCGGCGGCGCCGGGCGCGCTTCGTACCGCGCGGGCCGAGGTCTGCGCCGGCTGCGTGGTGTCGTCCTCGCGCATCGCCTTGGTCTCGCTCTTGAGAATGCGCATCGACCGGCCCAACGCCCGTGCGGTGTCCGGCAGTTTCCGGGACCCGAACAGGACGATCACCACGATCGCCAGGACCAGCAGGTGTCCGGGCTCCAACCCGTTGCGCAACATCGCCACTCGCCTACTTCCACGCCGCGGGCCCGACGCCGCGCCCGACGCCGGGCAGCCCGATGAGGACACCTTACTTGCCGTTTTGCGCAACTGTACAACTTCAGTGGTGTCGAGGGTCAGCCGCGCACCGCACGCCGCCGGTCGTAGCGCCGGCGCACCAGCGTCAGCGCCCCCGCGTACAACGCGAGCACGCCCGCGAGCACCGGGTAGTAGCCGATCGGCAGCGACGCCATGCCCAGCGCGGGGGCCACCGGGGCCAGCGGCAACAGCACGCCGATCGCGGCCAGTCCGGCGGAGGCGATCAGGATCGGCCTCGACGCCCGGCGCCCCGCGACGCCGCGTCCGGTGCGCAGGAGCAGGATCACCAGTGCCTGGGTGAGCAGGTTCTCGGTGAACCAACCCGCGTGGAACGCCTCCTGGTCCACCTCCCCGCCGTGCCGCACCATCAGCACCAGGACGGTGAACGTGGCGAGGTCGGCAACCGCGTTGAGCAGGCCGAAGCCGGTGATGAAGCGCAGCAGGTCGCGCGGGTGCAGCGCGCCGGGGCGGCGCAGCGTGCCGGCGGCCGGGCGGTCGAACACGAACGCGGCCTGGGCGGCGTCGAAGCACAGGTTCTGCACCAGGACCTGCGCGGGGAGCATCGGCAGGAACGGCAGCAGCAGCCCGGCCATCAGCATCGCGATCACGTTGCCGAGGTTGCAGGACAGGGTGATCCGCAGATAGCCGGCGATCGTGCCGGTGCCGCGCCGCCCGGCCACGATCGCCTCGTCGATGGCGCCGAGGTCCTTGGACACCAGCACCACGTCGGCCGCCTCGCGCGCCACGTCGACCGCATCCCGGGGGCAGATCCCCACGTCGCAGGCGTGCAGCGCGGGCAGGTCGTTGACCCCGTCGCCGAGGAATCCGGTGGTGTGGCCGGCGGCCCGCAGCGCGCCGACGATGCGGGCCTTGTGCGCGGGCGTACAGCGGGCGAACACGGTGTGCGCGGCGGCGAGCCGGCCCAGTTCGGCGTCGTCGAGCGCGTCGATCCGCTCGGCGGTGACCACCTCGCCGGGGTCCAGGCCCAGGTCGCGGCAGACCCGGGCGGCGGTGCCGGGCAGGTCGCCGGTGAGCACCTTGACCGCGACGCCGCGATCGGCGAGGACCGCGAGCGCGTCGGCCGCGGTGTCGGCGAGCGTGTCGCGCAGGCCGACGAAGCCGATCAGGGTCAGTGCGCCCGCGTCGAGGGCGGCCTCGGGATCGGTGTCGGCGGGCCGCTCGGTCAGCGCGACCGCGAGCAGCCGCAGGCCGTCGGCGGCCGGCTCCGCGGCCAGGCGCTCCGCGTCGGCCCGGGCGGCGGCGTCCAGGGGCTGCTCCCGGCCGTCGAGCCGGACCCGTGCGCAGCGGTCGAGTACGTCGTCCACCGCGCCCTTGACCACCACGCTCAGCGGGCCCGGACGTCCCGGGCGCCGGACCACCGCGCACGAGGTGCGGCGGACGGGGTCGAACGGCGACGCGGCAAGGCCGTCGTGGTCGGCGGGGTGGTCTGGGTGGTCCGGCAGCGCGACGAGCCCGGTCCACGGCGCGTCCGGCTCGCGCTCGGCGGTCTCCACCTCCCGTGCGCCGGCTTCCTCGTACCCGGTCAGGACCGCCTCGTCCAGCGCGTCCGGCACCGGCGGATCGGCCAGGTGCAGCGTCCACCAGCTGTTCAGCGCGGCCCAGTGCAACACGTCGGGGTCGGCCCGGCCGGCCGGGTCCACGTGGCAGTCCAGAATCGGCTGATCCCGGGTGAGGGTGCCGGTCTTGTCGGTACACAGCACGTCCATCGCACCGAGGTCGTGCAACGCGGGCAGCCGCTTGACGATCACCTCGTGCTCGCGGGCGAGCAGACGCGAGCCGCGGGCGAGCGTGGTGGTCACGATCACCGGCAACATCTCGGGGGTCAGCCCGACCGCCACCGCCACCGCGAACGGCAGCGTCGCCAGGCCCCGCCCGCGCACCACCGAGTCGGCGAGCAGTACGAGGGCCGGGGTGACCAGCATGAAGCGCATCAGCGTCCAGGAAATCCCATGCACCGAGCGGTCGAACGCGGTCTCCCGGCGGGGTGGGGCCAGGCGCGTGCGCGGGGTACCGGGGAAGCGGACGCGGGTGCCGGCGAATCGGGTGTCGGCGCCTGTCGCGTAGACCACCGCGGTGCCGCTGCCGGCCGCCACGCTGCTGCCCTGGAAGCACAGGTGGGGCCGCGCGAACAGGTCGTCGGCGCCGGGCTCGTCCGGCGGCACGTCCACCGGGTGTTTGGCCACCGGCGCAAAGGCCCCGGTGAGCGCCGACTGGTACACCGTCAGGCCACTCGCGCGCAGCAGCCGCAGATCGGCCGGGACCAGGTCGCCGGGGCCGAGCCGGATCACGTCGCCCGGCACCAGCTGGTCCACCGGCACCTCGCGCGGCGCCGGGTCCGCGAGCGGCGGCCCGCCCGGGTGCTCCCGGCGGCGGACGCTCGCGGTGCCGGCGACGAGTTCGCGCAGTGCGGCGGTGGCCCGCGCAGCCCGGTGCTCGCCGGTCGCGCGCAGGGCACAGCTGACCACCACCAGGACCACGATCACGCACGCGGTGGTCCAGGCGGTGACCGCGGCGGACACCAGGCCGAGGCCGAGCAGGACGGCGGTGAACGGGTCGCGGGCGCTGCGGGCGAAGCGGCGGAGCAGACCGGGCGGGCGTCGGCCGGCGACGGTGTTCTCGCCGTACCGGACCAGTCGGGCGTCGGCCTGCGCCTCCGTCAACCCGCGCGGACCGCTGCCGAGCAGGCGCAGCACTTCCAACGTGGGCGCGTCGGCGGCGGCCCGGGCCGGGTCCGGGCCGGTGACCTCACGCCGCCGGGGGCCGGGTACGCCGGCGGCCGGGTCGTCGAGGTCGGTGGCCGGGCCCGTCGTGCCGGATCCGGGTACGACCTCAGGCGCCCAGGCCACGGGACCGTCCCGGCACCGCCCCGGACTCGGTGCGTTCGGCGAGTCGTTCGATCAACCAGCGCACCATGGTCACCACATCCGGGTGGTCGACCAGGTACACCACGCGCCGACCCTCGCGCCGGGAGCGGACCAGGCCGGCCAGTTTGAGCTTGGCCAGGTGCTGGCTGACGGCGGGCAGCGCGCCGCCGACCCGCTCGGCCAGCGCGGTGACGTCGCTCTCGCCGGCGGCCAGCGCCCACACGATGTGCAGGCGCGCGGGCGAGGCCAGCAGTCCGAAGGCCGCGGCGGCCTCGGCCAACACCTCGGCCGGCGGGTCCTCGAAGTCGTGGACCGCTGAGGCCACAGTCGTACTCCCGTCCACGTGCGCGGCCATCGGATCATCGCCGCCGCGCGGCGCCCGGGTCCCGCGAAAGAACACTCAGTCTAGGGTCGCACCGCGTCACGGAGGGGAACCCGGGGGCCGATCGCCCCGCCACGACGCGTGGGGTGGTGCCGACGCTCAGGCGGGAGTCGGCTTCGTCGTCGACACCAGGGTCGGGGGCGACGCGGCCGGCACCTGCTCGGGTGTCGGTGCCGGTGTCGGTGTCGGCTCCGGTGGTGCGATCGGCTCGATCGGGGTGACCCCCGCCAACACCTTCCGGGCCCGTTCCCGATCCAATACGCCCTCCCACGAGGCCACCACCAGCGATGCCACGCTGTTCCCGCACACGTTGGTCAGCGCCCGGCACTCGCTCATGAACCGGTCGATGCCGAACACCAGCATGATCCCCGCCACCGGCACGTGCCCAACCGTGGACAACGTCGCGGCCAGCACGACGAACCCCGAACCGGTCACCCCCGCCGCGCCCTTGGAAGTCAGCAACAGCACCGCGATCAGGCTCAGTTGTTGCCCCAGGGACAGCGGGGTGTCGGTCGCCTGGGCGACGTAGAGCGCGGCCAGGGTCAGATAGATGCAGGTCCCGTCCAGGTTGAAGGAGTAGCCACCGGGCACGGTCAACCCGGCCACCTGGCGCGGCACGCCGAGGTTCTCCATCTTCGTGATCACCCTCGGCAGCACCGACTCGCTGGAGGAGGTGCCGAGCACGACCAACAACTCGTCCTTCATATAGCGCAGCAGATGCAGGATGTTCAGCCGAATCGCCGCCAGCACCGCGCCGAGCACCACCACCACGAAGAACAGACTGGTGCCGTAGAAGATCGCCACCAGCTTGCCCAGACTGGTCAGCGTGTCGAGCCCGTACCTGCCGACGGTGAACGCCATCGCGCCGAACGCTCCCACCGGCGCCGCGTACATCACCACGCGCAACACCGCGAACAACACCCGGCCGGTCTTCTCCACCCCGACCGCCACACCCGTTGCCGCCGGGCCGACCAGCTTGATCGCGACGCCGAACAGGACCGCGAAGAAGAGCACCTGGAGCACGTCGCCCTCGGCGAAGGCACCCACCACGCTGCTCGGTACCAGGTCGGTGAGGAAGTGCCACCAGGACTGGGCCTGACCCTTGTCGATGTACCCCTGCGCGGTCGCGGAGACCTTCATCGAGCCCACGTCGGCGTGTACGCCGTCACCGGGGCGCAGCACGTTCATCACCACGAGCCCCAGGAGCAGCGCGATCGTGGTCAGCGCCTCGAAGTACACCAGCGACTTCCAGCCGATCCGGCCGGCGCCGCGCAGGCTGTCCACGCCCGCGATGCCGGTGACCACGGTGACGAAGATGATCGGCGTGATCACCATCCTGATCGCGTTGACGAACGTGTCGCCGAGTGGGCGCAGCGACTCGCCGGTGCCGGGCCAGGCGGCGCCGACCACGACACCGGCGAGGATCCCGACGAGAACCCAGACGTAGAGCAGGGTGTACCAGGGGCGGCGCGCGGGCGGCGGTGGGGTGGGTGGCGCGCCGGGCGTACCGGCGTCGTGGTCGGATGTGGTGGCCTGGGGCATCGGGGGCCTCCCGGTCGGGGACGGGTGTGGCGCCGCCGGCGGTCCGGAGCGCGCCCCGTCGGGGCTCGGACACATCGGACACATCGGCATGTCGGCGCGATACGCGTCGTAGCGTGGCGTGGTCGTGACGCCGGCCGGGACTTACGCGCATTACGCGCATGGCGAGAATTTCGCCGAATGCCACCAAAGTGGATGAAACCTCGGTAATGGACGTCTTGCCCCGGACCCGGGACGTCCGTCGATAATCTCCGGCATGGCCAACCAGAGCATCGCGCGGCAAGTCCTGCTGTGGCAGCTCGCCCTCGTCCTGCTCCTCGTCGCGACCGGCTCCGGCGTGGCGCTGCACGCCGTGCATCGGTCGGGCGCGCAGACCGCCCGGGAACGCGCGCTCGACGTGGCGCGCACCCTGGCCCGATCCCCGGGTCTGGCCGAGGCGGCCGGCTCGGCGGACCCGACCGCCCGCCTCCAGCCGACGGCCGAGACCATCCGCCGGGAGAACAAGGTCGACTTCGTGGTGGTGATGAGCATCGAGGGCATCCGGTACACCCATCCGGACCCGACCCGGATCGGCAAGACCTTCCTCGGCCACATCGACGGCGCCGCGCACGGGCGGACCACCACGGAGACGTACACCGGCACCCTGGGCCCGTCGGTGCGGGCCGTGGTCCCGGTCCTCGGCCCCGACGGGCGGCCGGTGGCGCTGGTCTCGGTCGGCGTGACCAATCGCCGCGTCGATGCACTGGTCGGCGCGGAGATCCCGCTCGTGCTCACCGTCGCGGCCGGCGCGCTGGCCCTGGCCTGTGCGGCGAGCATGGCGGTGCACCATCGGCTGCGTCGGCAGACGCTGGGGCTCGGACCGGTCGAGCTGCGGCGGGTGTACGAGCACCACGACGCGGTGTTGCACGCGGTGCGCGAGGGGCTGGCGGTGGTGGACGCGGACGGTCGGCTGGTGTTGGCCAACGACGAGGCGGTCCGTCTGCTCGCACTGCCGGCCGACTTCGAGGGTCGGCACGTGGGCACGCTCGACCTGGACGAGTCGCTGGCGGACACCCTCGCCGCGGGCCGCACCGTGGCGGACCAGATCCACCTGTGCGGCACCCGCGCGCTCGCGGTCAACGTCAGTCCGACCGGGCGCGACGGGCGGATGGTGGCCACCTTCCGGGACCACACCGAACTGCGGGCGCTGGTGGGTGAGTTGGATCAGGTGCGCGGCTTCGCCGACGCTCTGCGCGCGTCCGCCCACGAGGCGGGCAACCGGCTGCACACGGTCGTCGCGCTGGTCGAACTGGGGCGCGGCGAGGAGGCGATCCGCTTCGCCACCGGCGAATTGGCCGCCGCCCAGGACCTGGCCGACGAACTCACCAACGCGGTGTCCGAACCGGCCCTGGCCGCACTGCTGTTCGGGAAGCACGCGCAGGCCGCCGAGCGCGGCGTGCAGTTGACCGTGACGGGTGGGCCGGCCGCCGACACGGACGCCGACCCGTTGGACGCGCTGGCCGCCCGCTTCGATCCGCGCGATCTGGTCACGGTGCTGGGGAATCTGGTCGACAACGCGATCGACGCCGCGGTGTCCGCGCCGCCGCCGCGCACGGTGCAGGTGACGGTGGGCGCCGATCCGGACGCCGACGGCGCGTTGCTGCTGCGGGTGGCGGACAGCGGGCCCGGGATCGACGAACCGCTCACCACCCGGGTGTTCGAGCGCGGCTGGAGCACCAAGGAGGCGTACGGATCGCAGGGACGCGGGCTCGGCCTGGCCCTGGTCCGTGCCACGGTGGCCCGGCACGCGGGCAGCGTGGAGGTGGCGCGCGGCCCCGACGGCGGCGCGGTGTTCACCGTCCGGCTGCCCGCCGCCGTACCGCGACCGCGATCGGAGGAGGACGCGTGATCCGCACCCTGGTGGTCGAGGACGACCCCGTACTCGCCGACGCGCACGCGGTGTTCACCGGCCGCGTCCCCGGCTTCGAGATCGCCGGCGTCACCGGCAGCGGCACCGAGGCGCTGCGGCTGTTGTCCACGCGCCGGGTCGACCTGGTCCTGCTCGACCTGTACCTCCCGGACCTGCACGGCCTCGACCTGTGCCGGAGCATGCGCGCGCAGGGCCACGAGGCCGACGTGGTCGCGGTCACCTCGGCGCGTGATCTGCGCCTGGTCCGCTCGGCGGTGTCCCTGGGCGTGGTGCAGTATTTGCTCAAACCGTTCTCGTTCGCCGCGTTCCGCGAACGCCTGGACGGCTACGCGGAATACCGCCGCCGCATCGCCGAGGTCGACACCCCGGCGGCGGCGGGCGGCCAACACGCGGTCGACGGCGCCTTCGCCGCCCTACGCGGCACCTCCGATTCACCCCCGCTCCCCAAGGGCCTGGCCGCAGCCACCTTCGAAGCCATCGTGGCCCAACTCGGCACCGGCACAGCCACCTCGGCCGCCGACGTGGCCACCGCACTGGGCATCTCCCGCCCCACGGCCCGGCGCTACCTGGACCACCTGTCCGCCCGCCGCCTGGTAACCCGCGAACCCCGCTACGGCGGCGCCGGCCGCCCGGAGTACATCTACCGCTGGCACCGACCCGGCACAAACGGCTAGCCGGCCGGAGCGACGCCCACATCCCCCTACCCCCGGGCCCACACGAACCCCGCGCCGCTCGACGCCGGCCACCCGAAATCCGTTCGGGCCCGGACCGCCGGTCGGCCACGGCTCCTGGCATCGCCCGGTGGCGGCTCGCGGGGGACGTCCCGGCTCAGGGCTGTGGGGCGTCCGACAGACGGACGAACTTGTATCCCTGCTGGAGGAGTTCGGGCACGGCCAGGCGGATCCCGGCCGCCGTGCCGCCGCGTGGGTGATTGAAGTGGCCGATCACGACCGAACCCGGGCGTACGTCGCGCATGGCCTTGCGGACCTGTTCGGGGGTGAAGGTGGCCCCGCCGTCGGCGTTCACGTGGAAGCTCGCGAACCGCTCGCCGAGGTCGGTGACGATCCTCGCCGCCACGTCGTCGCAATACGCGGTCCCGGAGCGGAAGAACTTCGGCGGGTGGCCGAGCAGTTCGGTGAGCCTGGCCCGGTTTCCGGAGACCTCGTCGTAGACCTCGCCCGCGTCCTTGGTCCCGGGGATCCCGTACGCCGAGCGCCCGGACACGGACAGCGGCAGGTGCCGGGTGCCGTGATTGGCGATCTCGAACAGCGGATCGGCGGCCAGTTGCCGCAGTACGGCCGGATTCTCGTCGATCCACCGGGAGTTGACGAACAGCGTCGCAGGCACGGAGCGTTCGTGCAGGAAGTCGATCAGGGCCCGGTCGTATTCGCTGCCGCCCTTGCCACCACAGGCGTCGAAAGTCAGCGCGGCCACCTTGGCGTTGCCCGGCAGCCGGGACAACGACCCGGGCACCTCGAGGCCCCAGCCGGTGGGCGTCTGCTTCCCGTACCGGGCGACGATCTCCGCGCGGGTCGGACCGACGGCCGTCGGCACGGTCGCGGTAGGCCGGGGCGCATCGCCGCCGGGCGGCGCGGGCCGCCCGGCGGCGGGCGGGGGCGGAGCCGTCGTGGGCGCGGCGGTCTTCCCCGACTCCGAACACCCCGCCAGCAGCCCACCAAGCGCAGCCGCCAACACCACCCGCCGGCCCACATCCATCGCGCCGCTCCTCCACCCGACCCACCCGCGCGACGCCACCCGCCACACAGCGCTCACCCTAGAAGACCACGCCACCCAAAACGCCCCCGAACCAACCCACCCGCCCAAGCCCCAACACCCCCAAGCAGCCCAACCACCAACCCAGACCAAGCACCCCCCACGCAACCCGCCCGATCCCACAAGCACACCCACCACGAGAACCACCGCAAACACCCAGCACCCAGCACCCAGCACCCAGCACCCAGCACCCCAACCGGCGCACAGACGCATCCGATGCGCGCGCCCCACCGCGGCAGCCAACCGCACCGCCAAGCAGCCCGTCGGCCGGCGCAGCCTCCGGCCACACGAACGCCCCTCGTACCCGATCGGCCACTCACCTGGCCGGGCGAGCGACACCGGGCCGACCCGCACGGCGCAGGCCGCCGCGTATGTGGCTTGCGCTTGGTCGGGGCGGCCGATGGGCGTTGTTGCCCGAGCGGGTGATCGTGGCGGGCGTTGGTTGTCGGAGGCGCCGGGTAGCGTGCGCGCATGGCTCCCCGTATCGACTTCACGCTCGATTGTGCCGATGCCCTGCTCCTGGCCGACTTCTGGAAGACCGCGCTCGGCTACATCGACGAGCCGCCGCCCGCCCCGTTCAAGACCCGCCTGGAGTGGATGGCCCACGTCGCGCCCGACGAGGAGATCGTCGGCGGCGTGATCACGGACGCGGCCTGGTTGTGCGACCCCGACGGGGTCGGGCCCCGGCTGGGCATCCTGACCGTTCCCGAGCCGAAGACCGTGAAGAACCGACTGCACCTGGACATCCGGGTCCCGTGGCACGCCGACGCGGCGGAGCGGTGGGCGCGCGTCCAGGCCGAGTCCGCGCGGTTGGTCGAGGCGGGCGGCCGGGTGCTGGTCGAAGACACCGGTCATCACGTGGTGATGGCCGACCCCGAGGGCAACGAGTTCTGCGTCGCGGTGGGCCCGGCCCCGGCCGCCCCCGCCCGCGACTGACCGGACACGCCGCCCGGCCCCGACGCCCGGCCCAGGCCCGGACAGTACGCTGGTCGGACGCCGAGTATCCGAGCATGAGGTGTCCGATGACGTCGTCCTCCCCCGCAGCGCCGACGGTCGGGATCCGGGAGCGCAAGAAGGCTCGGACACGCGCGGCCATCCAGGGCGCGGCGTTGCGGCTGTTCGACGAGCGGGGCTACGACGCGACCACGGTCGAGCAGATCGCCGAGGCGGCCGAGGTGGCGCCGAGTACGGTCTTCCGCTACTTCGCCACCAAGGAGGACCTGGTCCTCTCCGACGCCTACGACCCGGTGTTCCTGGAGTCGTTGCGCAGCCGGCCGGCGGAACTGCCGCCGATCCCGACACTGCGGGCGGCGCTGCGCGAGACGTTGGCCACGCTGACCCCCGACGAACTGGCCGAGGCACGGCGGCGAACCGTACTGATGTTGTCGGTGCCGACGCTGCGCGGACTGAGCTTCGCCAACTTCGTCGAGGTCATGCGCACGGTCACCGCGCTGCTCGCGGAGCGAACCGGGTACGGCGCCGACGATCCGGCGATCCGAGCGCTGACGGGCGCCGCGTTCGGCATCATGCTGGACACGATGGTGCGTTGGGCGGACGAGCCGGACCTGGATCTGATCACCACCCTCGACGACGCCCTCGCCCGCCTGGAGGCGGGCCTTCCGCTCTAGCGTGTGACTTCAAACCCCCGCCCGCCGCAACTCGGCGGGCCATCGCGGGCATTCCGGGCCCGGACCTTCCCGCCACGGATGATCTCCCCTACAGTCACTACGGGTCAATGGCCGGTTACCGATGGTTGACTTGTTCCATGTGACCGGGGTTTCATGCACCGGTGGGAGAACGTGTGCAGGCCGACATTTGGGGGCGCGCGGAGGCCATGGAGTTCATCGAACGAGGTCCGGAATTCGGCAGGTTACGCACCGCGCTCAAGGAGTGCGCCGAGGCGCAGGGCGGCATCGTCCTGATCGAGGCGGGGGTCGGCTGCGGTAAGACCGAGACGTTGTCCTGGGTCGGCGAACGGGCCGGCGACATCGGCGCACTGCTGCTGACCGCGACCGGATCGCGCACCACGAGCGGGCAACCACTGGGCATGCTCCGCCAGTTCCTGGACGGCCCGGCCCTACCCGCCGAACTCGCCGCGCCGCCGGCCGAGATGCTCGACGACGGCGACGCGCCGCGCGCGGCCCGCCGGCTCACCACCGCGCTGCACGACGTCGCGCGTCGGCACCCGGTGGTGGTGTGCGTGGACGACCTCCAGCACGCCGACGCCGCGTCCGTCCAGTGCCTGCTGCACCTGGGCCGCCACTCCACCCGGGCCCGGGTCCTGGTGCTGTTCGCCCGTTCCCCCGGCCCGACGCTGCAGGACCCGCAGTTGGACACGGAGTTCCTGCGCCAACCGGGACTGCGCCGGATCCGGCTCGCCCCGCTGAGCCCGGCCGGCGTGGCCGAGCTGTCGGCCGTGGGGTTCGACCCGCCGGGGCGGGAGCATGCCCGCGAGTTCCACGAAATCACCGGCGGCAACCCGCTGTTGCTCCGCGCGCTGGTCGAGGAGTTGCGATCGGCGACCGAACGTCCCGCCACGACCCCGCTGCGGCCCGCGCCCGGCGGCCCGTACAGCCAGGCGGTACGCGCCTGCCTGCGACGCGGCGGCGGCGGCATGTGGCGGGTGGCCAAGGCGCTGGCGATCCTGGGCGCACCCGCGTCCGCCGAGGTATCGGGCGCGCTCGCCGGCACCACTCCGGTGGCCACCGCACAGGGCCTGGGCGCCCTGGCCGCCGCCGGCCTGATCGCGGAGGACCGCCTGCGCCGGGCGGCCCGAACCGCGCTGCTGGACAGCCTGGATCCGGCCGAGCAGGGCGCGCTGCACCGCCGGGCGGCCACGATCCTGCGACATGAGGGCGCCCCGGCGGCGCGGACGGTCCGGCACCTGCTCGCCGCGCACGATGTCCCGGACCCGTGGGCGGTGGGCGTGTTGCGCGAGGCCGCCGAGGAGGCGTTGTCCCGGGACCGGGCCCGACGTGCCATCGACTACCTGGAGTTGGCCGCCGAACAGTGCCGCGACCCCTCGATCCGGGCCGAGATCCATGTGCGACTGGCCGAGATCTCCTGGCGGCTCAACCCGAGCGCCGCCGAACAGCGTTGCCTGGGCGAGCCGTTGACCGCGCTCGCGGTCGGCGACCTGCCCGAGTCGAGCATGGCCTCGGTGGCCCGACAACTGCGCGCCCACGGCCGGCTCGACGCGGCGCGCGAGGTGTTCGACCGGCTCCGCAAGCGCACCGACCCCCGAGCCGAGTGGGTCGAATACGTCGAGTCGGACGTGCCGTTCCCGTGGTCGGACGATCCCGGCCCGAGCGCGTCGGCGACCGATCCGGCCGAGCGGCTGGAGGCCGCCGAACAGCTCCTGCGCGTGTCGGGGCTGACGGACGTGACGCTGTTCCCGATCGTCACCGCCGCGCGGTTGCTGATCGCCCGCGACCGGGCGGGCGCCGCGGAGGCGCACTGCCGGGACTTCCTTGCCGAATCGATCCGGCGCGAAGCCCCCGGCTGGGTGGCGGTGTTCGCCTCCGCGTGTGCCGAAGCGGCGCTGCATCAGGGGCGGCTGCCGGACGCGGAAGGCTACGCACGTCAGGCGATGGCGGCGATGCCCGAGCACACCGGCAGCCTGTACCTCGGCGGCCCGCTGGCCGGGCTGATCTCGGTGTACACCGCGATGGGCGACTACGAGGCCGCGGCCCGTCAGGTGAACCGGCCGGTCACCAAGGCGCTGTACTCCAGCCTGCACGGCCTCACCTACCTCCGCGCCCGGGGCCGCTTCCACCTGGCCACCGACCGGGCCCGCGCGGCGCTCGCCGACTTCCTGCACGTGGCCTGGCTGGTCCACACCTGGCGGGTGGACCAGCCGTTCCTGATCCCGTGGCGAACCGACGTCGCGGAGGCGCTGCTGCGCCTGGACGAGACCGAGCGGGCCCGGCGTTTGGTGGTCGAGCAGTTGCGGCTGTGCGGTCCCGGGGGCGGCCGGGTCCGCGGCACGGCGTTGCGCCTGCGGGCGATGACGGTGGACGTCGCCGAGCGCCCGGAACTGCTCACCCAGGCGGTCGAGGCACTGCGCCGCTCCGAGGACCCCCTGGAACTGGCCCACACCCTCGAAGCCCTGGCCGAGTCGTACCGCGCCCGGGCCGAACCGGCCCGCGCCGCAACGCTCCAAAGCCGCGTCTGGCACCTCACCCGCGACTGCGGCGCCCGCCCGCGCTACCGCGCCGTCGCGCACGCGTACGCCGACCTGCTCACCGCCTCCACCGGCACCCCCACCACCGGCGACACCAACCTCAGCGAATCGGAGAAGCGTGTGGCGGCGCTCGCCGCCTGCGGGTACAGCAACCGAGGCATCTCGGAGGAACTGTTCATCACGGTCAGCACCGTCGAGCAACACCTCACCAGGGTCTACCGAAAGCTGGACATCAAGAACCGCCGAGAACTCCCGTCCCACCTGCGCACGGGCCTCCACAAAGTCTGATCGTTCGGAGTCGTCGAGGTCGCCGAACGTGTCACACACGGGCAGGTAGGCCGAGGGAGTGGGCCAGTAGGTCGTGGTGCAGGTCGTCGGTGTCGCCGGCCGGGGTGTAGGGCGGGGCGGGCCACAGTTCCGGCTCGAAGCCTCCGGCTCCCGGTGCGCCCGGGGCGCCGGCGCCCAGGACCGCTGCGGGGCCGAGGAGTTCGAGGCCGATCGGGCCGAAGTCGGCGGCCAGTTCGGCACCGAGTACCCGAGCCGCCGAGGCGTGCAGACGCGGATGCTCCGCCCGGCCGCCCGGCGCGGGTACCGCCGCCGCGGCGGCCAGGAGCCGCACGGCCTGGGTCCGCACGGCCAGTTCGGCCACCGCGGCTCGGGCCGCGGACCCACGAGCACCCGCCACGGGCCGTGTCCCGGCGCCCGCACGCAGCAGTCCGATCAGGTCCGTCAGGCGACGATGCAACGTGGCCGCGACGTCGCCGAGCAGGATCGGCTCGGCGGCGAACGTCTCGGCGACCGGCGCCCAACCACCGCCCACGGCACCGATCCTGGCCGAGTCGGATACCCGGACCTCGTCGAGCAACACGATGCACCCCCTCTCGCCTGCCGGCGACCGATGCGGTCGCAGCAGTACGCCCGGCGCGTCGGTGGGCACCAGAAAGACGGTGAGCCCGGCACGCGGCGACTCGACGTCGGCGTCGGTACGGGCCACCAGCCACATCCGGTCGGCGCGATGTGCGTCGGCCGTCCATATCCGCGCGCCGGTGAGGATCCAGTCGTCCCGCTCGCCGGCACCGGTACGGACCGCACTCGCCCGCACCGCGGCCGGATCGAAGTCGGCCTCGGACCACCGGTATCCCAACGCGATCCGAATCGTGCCCTCCCGCAACGCCGGCAACAGCCGCGCCCGCTGCTCCGCCGAGCCGTACCGGGCGATCGCCGGGCCGAACACGGTCGCGGTGGTCAGCGCGTCCAGGATCGGCAGCCGAAGCCGGCAGACCTCCTGCCGAAGCGCGAACCGCTCGGCGGGAGTTCCCCCGCCCCCACCGTGCGCCCCCGACCACCCGAGCGCAAACCACCCATGCCCGGCAGCCTCTGCCACGACCGCGGGATCATCAACGCCGTCACCATCCGGCGAGGCAACGAAACAGGCCCCGCCAACCCGCCCGAAATCGGACCGCACGACAGCCCCCCGCCCGGAAACAGCCGCAGCCGAGTCGGACGTGGGCGCAGCGGAAACGGCAACCGAGACGGGCCCAGCGCACGCAGGCATGGTGGGCGCGGGCGCGGGCGCGGCCAAGGTAGGCGAGGCGGACATCGGCGCAGCGAAGGCGGGCGTGGCCGAGCCGGGCCCGGCAGACGCAGACGCGGCGGACGTGGACACGGCGGGCGTGGACGCGCCGGACACGCCCGAGGCAGACGCGGGCACGGCCGAGACGGGGGCACCCGGGGCGGCCGTTGGCGCGGCCAAGGTGGGCGAGACGGACATGGGCGCGGTGGTCACGGGCGCAGCGGAGGCACGCGTGGCCGAGCCGGGCCCGGCAACCTCAGACGCGGTGGACGTGAGCGCGGCCCGTCCGTCCGAGGCGGGCGCGGGGGCGGGCTCCTCCGAGACGGGCGCGGAGGCGGGCAACGGCGGCGGTGCTGCCGAACCCGACGAGTACGCCGCCGCGTTCGCGGCCTCCGGCCTCTGCTGCGACCCCGGCCCCGTCTCCCGTCGCGAAGTCGATTGCGGTTCCGATTCCGATTGCGATTCCAATTCCGCCTCCGCTCCCGGTTCCCGCTCCGATTCCGCCCCCCGCTCCGATCCCGAACCCGTGTCCGGCACCCCCTCCGATCCCGGCCCCGCCGCCGACGCCGTCGGCCCCCACCGCCCCGATGCCACCTTGCGGCACGCCTCCCGCACGGCCTCGCCGTCCGGACCCAGCCACGGGTCCGGCAGGGCGGACGTACGAACACCTGTCCCGTGCACGGCGGCGCCCGCCGCGGTGTCGCCACCCGGGGTCTCCTCCAGCAGCCGATCCGCCGCGTCCCCGCCGGGCGCCGCGAACGCGCGCAGGCAGGCCAGGTCGGCCCGTACCCGATGGAACAACCACGGCGTCTCGTGTTCGTCGGAGCAGCCGGCCACGGCCGGCTCATGGTGTGCGCCGAACCGTACACGCGGCGCGACCCGCCGGATCTGCGCGACGGCCAACTCGGCGGCGATCGCCCAATCACCCGCGCCCTCCGCATAGCGCCGCACCGCGTCGGCGATCAACAGATCGCCCGCGCCCAGTTCCATACGATCGGCCCGCTGCCGCACCGCGGCAAACGCACCCACCGGCTCGCCGGCCCGAGTACGCACCCTGGCGTGCGCGAGCGCCGCCCCCGCCACCCGTTCCGCGGCGCCGAGCGCCCGTGCGGCCCAGCCGAGCCGCAGCACCGTCACCGCACGATCGGCCTCGGCGGCGGAGAGTTCGAGGTAGGCCAGCGCCGAGCCGAGGCGGGCCCGGGTCCACCCCGGCACCGCCAAGTCCTCGACCGGGTCGACCGCCTCGATCCGATGCAGCCCCATCTGCCCACCGCCGGGCGGCAGTTGTAGGACATGGCTGGCCACGTCGCCCGCCTCGACCAGGCAACCGGCCCCCGGCATCCCCGGATCACCCGGCAACGCCGTCGCCACCCGGACGCCGCCGTCGCCGATCGCCGTGGCCAGCCCGACATGTTCGGCGAACAACCGTGCCGCGACGAATCCCGCCGACACCGGCAACGGACACGCGGCCCGACCGAGCACCCGGGCCAGCGTGATCGAGGCGGCGAGATCGTCCTCGCGCCCGAGGTCGAACCAGCCGTGCCCGGCGCCCATTTCCCACAGGCGATCCAGATCTCCCGTCGGCGCGGCGGCGGCTCCTCCCCAGTGCCGGGCGATCAGCCCCGCCGCGACCTCGGCGAACCCCTCGTCTCCGGCGAGGTCTTCGGCCTCGGCGGACTCCCCACCCCCCGCCAACCCTTCGGCCCCGGCAAACCCCTCGACCTCGTCCCGGCGCGACACATGCATGGCGCGGCTCCCTTCGGCGATGGCGCCGAACCGTGCGTCCGCGAACCCCTGCCGATTCGACGGGAGTTCGCGGACGGTGATCCGGTGCGTACGGTGACCCGGCGCGTACGGCGCTCCCGGATCCCCTCCGGCGGCCGACGCGACCCCCCGCGCTCCGGTCGTGGCTTGCCGGGCCGTCGCTGGGCACGACGACCCGGCGGTCAACCGGTTGGCTCGGCCAGCGTATGAACCCGACCACGACCGGGGGAACCCCTGACCCGGCCCTTACCCCGGGTCCGACCGCCCCCTACTCGACCCGGGGTCGCCAATCACCCCTCCGCGCCGACCGGTTGGGATCCCGGCGCCGAATCAACCACACCGCGTCGCCTCCACCAGACCCCGCCACCCCGCCGCCCCGCCCCCGGCATGAACACGAGCGCGACGATCAACCCGAGCACCGCGACGCCGCCCGACACGAGCAGGGCCAGATCCATCCCGTGCACGAACGCCCCCCGCACCGAGGCCGACATCGGCGCCGAGCCGACCCTGCCCGCGACCTCCGCGCCGCCGAACACCCCGGAACGGGCGGTGTGCAGGTCGGCGGCGGACAGATCCGGAACCCGCAGCCGATCCCGATACCCGGTCAGCGCCACACTGCCCAAAATCGCCGAACCGAACGGCGCACCCACCTTGTTCGCCGCCTGCAACACCGCGGCCTCCACCCCGCTGCGCCCCTCCGACACCTCCGACAGCGCGGCGGATGTCGACGTCGCCATCGCCAGCCCCATCCCCGCCCCGCTCAGCCCCATCCACAACGCGACGAACCACGTACTCGACCGCACACCCGTCGCCCCGCCCATCAGCAGCCCCGCCGCCATCAGCACGAACCCGACCGCCACCGCGACCTTGACCCCCAATACCCGGGCCACCCGATCCGCCGGCACCGCCCCGATCACCAACCCGCCGATGATCGGCAACAACCGCGCCCCCGAACCCATCGCGTCGGTGCCCCGCACCGCCTGGAAGTACTGCGGCATCGTGAACAACACTCCGATGTTCGCGAACACCGCGATACCGATCAGCACCACACCCCACGTGTACGACCTCGACGCGAATACCCGCAGATCCAGAAGGGGTTGCCCACCGCGCCGACACCCGAGCCGATGCTCATATCGCCCGAACGCGGCGAGCAGCACCAGGCCGCCGCCGATCGACCCCCAGGCCCAAGCGTCGTCCCAGCCGTGCTCCCCAGCCCGAATCAACCCGAGGGTCACACACGCCAATCCACCGGTGGACAACAACACCCCGACCGGATCCGGCCGCGACCGACGCCCCACGGCGGCCTCCGCCGCCGTCCCCGTCCCCGTCCCCGTCCCCGGAACCAATACCGACACCACCGCCACACCCACCAACGCGACCGGCACGTTGATCAGGAACACCCACCCCCACCACAGATGCGTCAGCATCCACCCGCCGAGCAGCGGACCCAGCGGCAGCGCAAGGAAGTTCGCCGCCGACCACACCCCCACGGCCCGCGGCCGCTCGTCCACCGGGAACAACACCGTCAACGCCGACAACGCCATCACCACGATCCCCGCGCCGGCCACCCCGAGCACCGCACGCGCCGCGATGAACCACCCGGGCGTCATGGCGTACGCACACCCCGCCGACGACAGCGCGAACAACGACAGCGAGACGACCAACACCCGCTTGTGCCCCAGCCGATCGCCGAGCAGCCCCATCGGCAACATCGCCGCCGCCAGGAACAGCAGGTACGAGGACGAGAACCACTGCAAATCCGAAGCCGTCGCCTCCAGATCCCCCGCCAACCTCGGCAGGGCCACACTCAGCACGGTGCCATCCAGCCCCACCGCCAACATGGCCAGACTCAACGCGGCCAACGCCCACCACCTGCGGCGCCCGACACCGACCGCGCCCACCGCCGCCGTCCCCGCCTCGCCCACCATTCCCGGCGCGCCCATGCGCTGCTCCCTTGTCGAGGCTCGACTCACCCTGGGAGCAGACACTCTTTTGAAAGTCGACTCCAATTTCGGAGCCTACTCCTATTATTTTCGACCCCAACAGTATCTACGCGCGTTGATTCTTGCCTCGAGTCGGCGCCGGATACCCCCGCAGCCCACCACGGCCCCTTCGATCAGTCGGCCGGCGGGACGGGCGGAAGGCGGCCGGGGGCCACCTGCTCGGCGGTCTCCGGCCCCGAGCCGGGCCGACGAGGCGGGAGCGCGCTTCCGGAGCCGCCGGAGGTACCGACGAGCGAGGTCGGGCAGGCCCGGTTCTCGGCGCGCTGGACGGGGGTGATCACCGAGACCGCGCCCGAGCCGCCGCCGGGGAGGTTGCGGCTGCCGGCGGTCGCGGCGGTACAGATCACCTGCTCCAGCGCGGTCTCGCCGAGCGGACTCGCGCCGGCCAGCTCCACCCGGAGCGTGCCGTACTCGACCACCGTCACCCGCGCGGGGCCGACCCCCACCGGGATCGCCGTACTCACACCCGTCAGCGTCTCCTCGCGCGTCGGCCCCGCGAGCAGCAGGTCGATCGCGGCCTGCGGACTGTCGCCGCCGGACGAGGTGCGCAACTCGGGGACGACCCGGTGGGCGTCGACCATGTACACGTACACCCCACTCGGATGGTTCGCGTCGGCGGGCGGAATGATGCCGTCGGCCGGCTGACCCGCCTCGATCGCGCCGGTGGCCGGAATCCCGCAGCCGGACCCGACCGCGAGCAACACCGCCGCCAGGAACGGCAGTCGCAGTCGGGCGTCCCCGTTCCCGTGCTTCGTCCCCATCCGCCTCCGCAGCTGCCGCACCCTCATCCGTCCTCCCGACCTTCGGTGCCGACGCGGGCATGGCGGGGCAGTTCCACCGTGAACTCCGCACCTCCGTCGGGGCGGTTCGCCGCCCGGATGAGTCCGTCGTGCAGCCGGACGTTCTCCAGCGTGATCGCCATGCCCAGGCCGCTGCCGGACGAACGGGTGCGCGCCGCATCGGCCTTGAAGAAACGCTCGAAGACCCGATCCAGGGTTTCCGCGGCGAGTCCGGGACCCCGGTCGGCGACGGTGAGTACGACCCAGTCGCCGTCGTCGCGCCGCTCGGCCGCCAGCGCCACCTCCACCGGCGGCGCACCGTGACGCAGCGCGTTGCCGACCAGGTTGGCCACCACCACGTCCAGCCGCCGCGGGTCGACCTCGGCCCGGATCCCCTCCGGCAGCCGGGTCGTCACCGCGTCCCGCCACCCCCGCGCGGCCAGGCAGCGGCGGACCGCCTCCGCCATGTCCAACTCGTCCACGTGCAGCGCGGCGGCGCGCGCGTCGAAGCGGGAGATCTCCATCAGGTCGTCGACCAGCCGGGTGAGCTTGCCGGTCTCCGAAGAGATCAGTCGCAGTGCCGCGGCCGTGTCGGGGTCCAGGTGTTCGGCCGCGGCGTCCTCGTCCAGTACGTCGGTCACCGCGGTCATCGCGGCCAGCGGGGTGCGCAGTTCGTGCGAGACGTCCGCGGCGAACGCCCGGGCCCGCGCCTCCAGTCTGCGCAGCCGCGCGTCGTGTTCCTCCAGCGCCGCCGCGGTGTGGTTGAAGTCCTGGGCCAGCTCCGCGAGTTCGTCCCCGCCCTTGACCTGGAGGCGGGTGTCCAGGCGGCCCCGGGCCAGTCGCCGGGTGGCCCGCTGTAGGGCCCGGACCGGGCGCAGCACGCCGCCCGCGACGATCAGCGCCAGGACCAGCGCGGCCAGCACCGCGGGGATGGCGCCGTTGCGTGCGGCGCGGACCAGGGCGGCCTCCTCCTCCACCTGGGTCTGCATCGGCGTCATCACGTAGACCTCCACCCCGGAGGCGGTGGTCCGGCCCGTGCCACTGAAGGCGATCGGCACACCGACCGCGAGCAGCACCCGTCCGTTGCGGCGCACCCGTTGGAAGGCGGTCGCGGTGCGCCCGGCGACGGTGCCCCGCAGTTCGGTGGGGATCTGGCTCGGCCCGAAGTCGCGAGTGGTCGTCGCCCACATGTCCCGATATCCGACCGCCACCGCCCAGTGGTCGGTGCGGGTGCGGGGGTCCACGAGTGCGGCGATCCGCTCCAGCGCGGCCTGGTCGGGCGGGTACGGCGTCAACCGCGCGACGGTCTGGACCCGGTCGCGTACCGAGTGCACCGTCGAGTCCTGGGCCCGCTGCAACATCGCGCCGCGCGCCTCACGGTAGGTCAGCGCGGCCGTCGTCAGCGCGGCGAACATGGCCACCAGCAGACAGGCCGCCGCCAGCCGCACCCGCAGGCCGCGCAGCCCGCGCAGTACGGCACGCGGCGTGGCACGCAGCCCGCGCAGCCCACCACCGGACCCACTCACAGCGGGCCGAACCGATAGCCGAAGCCGCGCACGGTCTGGATGTATCGGGCGGGCCGCTCCGCGTCCTCGATCTTGATCCGCAGCCGTTTGACACACGCGTCCACCAGTCGGCTGTCGCCCAGGTACGGGTGTTCCCAGACCGCTTCGAGCAGTTGGCCCCGGCTGAACACCCGGCCGGGGGCGGCGGACAGCGCCAGGAGCAGCCGCAGTTCGGAGGGGGCGAGGGGGATCGGCCGGCCGCCCTTGGACACGGTCAGCGCGGTGCGGTCCAGGGTCAGGTCGCCGTGCACCTCCCGGCGACCGGCGGGCGTGGCCGAGTCGGCGCGCCGCAGTACCGCCCGGATCCGCGCCTCCAGGACCCGGGACTGCACGGGCTTGACCACGTAGTCGTCGGCGCCGGCTTCCAGACCCACCACGATGTCCATGTCCTCGTCGCGCGCGGTCAACATGATCACCGGCAGCGTGCCGGCCCGCCGGATCCGCCGGCACACCTCGAAGCCGTCGATGCCGGGCAGCATCACGTCCAGCACGACGAGGTCGGGATCGAATTCGGCCACCCCGGCCAGCCCCTCCTCGCCGCTGTGCCGCACCTGGGCGGTGTAGCCCTGTCGGCGCAGCCCGAGGGCCAACCCCTCGGCCACGGCGGGGTCGTCTTCGATCAAGAGCACACGAACCATTGGGTCAGTATCGAACAGCCCCCGGCCCCGAATCCCGCACCACCGGCCGATCGCGCGGGTTGTGACACAACGGTCTTGTTCCCGGCCGAATGCGGTCATCCGAGGTCGCCATGGTCGATCCCATGAAGCCTTACGACGTCGCCACCACGCGGGCGACCACCCCGAAAACCACCAAGGCCGCCGCCGTGCCCAGCGACACCAGGGCCCACCGAGCCGGGGACTCCGGGCCCGCCCGGGTCCCGGCCGCCGCCACCCGTGTCACCGACCACGTCGCGGGTTCGGCTCCGACGTCGGTCCAGGTCACCGCCGCCCTCGTCTCGGCCCCCGCCGCCGATCCGGCCGCCGCCCGCGCCGCCGCCGGATCCGCCGCCATCGCCCCCGCCACCGCCACCGGCCCCGGCCCCGGCCGTCGCGCCTCCGCGAAGCGCCGCGCCGCTCTCGCCGGTCGACGTCGGTCGTTGCGAGGGCCGGCCGCGCTGGTCGTCGGGGCGTTGCTCGCGCTGGTCGCGGGTTGTGCGGACGATTCCGGGCCGGCCACGCGTACCGCCCCGGTGACCGCGACCGTCTCCGCCACCGACGGCGACCTCACGCTCCAACCCGATTGGCCCAAGGACGGCCAAGCGGCGCTGTCCGTGGACGGCGCCCGCACGCCCCTCACCTCCGGCACCGCCAAGCCGACGCCGACCGCGAGCGTGGCCAAGGTGATGACGGCGTACGTCTTCCTCAAGGCCAAGCCGCTCGCGGCCGGCAGCTCGGGACCGTCCTTCACCATCTCCGCCGAGGAGGCCGCCCGCTCCGCCGACCGGCTGCGTCGCTCGGAGAGCCTGACCCCGATCACGGCGGGCGAGACCTTCACCCAACGCCGGGCCCTGGAGGCGCTGATGGTGGTGTCGGCGAACAACATCGCCCACGAGATCGCCCGCTGGGTCGACGGCGGCGACGCGGCGTTCGTGGCCCGAATGAACCGCACCGCCCGCGAGTTGGGCATGACGAACACCACGTACACCGACCCCAGCGGCTACGACCCCGCCACCGTGAGCACCGCCGCCGACCAGGTCAAGCTGTTCGGCGCGGCCATGCGCGACCCGGGCTTCGCCTCGATCGCCGGCGTCCCCTCCTACACCGACTCCGCCCGAGCCACCAAGCCCAACGGGAACTCGCTCCTGGGCCGGGACGGCGTGGTAGCCGGCAAAACCGGCTTCACCACCCCCGCCGGCGCCAACCTGGTCTTCGCCGCCGAACGCCAACTCAACGGCCGCAAGCACCTGATCATCGGCGCGGTCATGTCCCAGCACCGAGGCAAGACCGCAGCCGCCGCGATCTCCGAATCCGAAAAGCTCCTCACGTCGGTCGGAAAGCCGTAAGCCGTCAGCCGTCATCCCCACGCCCCGGCGCCCCGCGCCCCGTGCCGACCGCCCCGTGCCACCCACCCCCACCCGGCCGAAATTCGATGGCCCCACCCCGCCCCTCCTCCTACAGTGACCGAGGCTCCCGCAAGGCTCGAGACCGGATCGGGCCCGGGGATCAGAAGCGGAGGGGACATGCGTACGCACTATCCCCGCACCCCGCACGTCCCCTGGTCCCCGGGCGCCGGCGCCGACGACATCCGGTCGGGCGATCTGTCCGCGCTCCGCGGCCTCGAGGTCGTGGTCACCGAGAAGCTCGACGGCGAGAACACCACGCTCTACTCCGACGGGCTCCACGCGCGCTCGCTCGACTCGCAGCACCACCCCTCCCGCACCTGGGTCAAGGGACTCCAGGGGCGGATCGGCGCGCGGATCCCGGCCGGGTGGCGGGTGTGCGGGGAGAACATGTACGCACACCACTCGATCGGCTACGACACGCTGGCGAGTTGGTTCTACGGCTTCTCGGTCTGGGCCGGCGACGACTGCCTGGGCTGGGACGAGAGCACGCGTTTCCTGCGCCGTCTGGGCATACCGACCCCGCCGGTGTTGTGGCGCGGCGTGTTCGACGAACGCGCGTTGCGTGCGATCCGGCTCGACCCCGCGCGGCAGGAGGGCTTCGTCGTACGCTCCGTCGAGGGTTTCCCCCGCGCCGAGTTCGGCCGCCGAGTGGCCAAGTGGGTGCGCCGCGGCCACGTGCAGACCGACACGCACTGGATGCACGCCGCGGTGATCCCCAACGGCCTCGGCCCGAACGCCGCGCTCTGGGACGTGCGTTCCGGCGCCGAGCCCGACCTCCCCGCCCTGTTCCGCCTCCTGGGTCGGGACGAACCCACCCCCGCCATCGTCGAGTTGGCGGCCGACGCCTGCGCCCGCGTCGACGTCCTGGGCCGCTCCGGCGACGCGCGACTGACCGGCGTACTCGCCGCCGCCCTGCACACCGAGCCCCGCGCCGCGCTCGCCGCCGAATCGGCATCGGCGCTCGGCATGCCCGCGGCCCGCCGGATCGCCGACCTGGTCGGCCTCCAGGCCCTGCTGCGCCGCCCGTTCCCGGACGACGAACGCCCGCGCGGGCTGGCCAGGTTGGCGGTCGCCGCCGACCTGGGCGTGCTGCACGCGGTCGCCGGTGCCGTGGCAGCCGCCCGGACCGACCCCGACACCGCCCCGGCGGACGCCGCCGCGGAATACGAGCGGGTCGAGTGGTCGACCCTGCTCGCCGCCGACGCCGGCCTCAGCGACGAGGCCCCCCTGGCGCCGCTGCGGGCCCGGGCCCGCGCCGCGTTCGCCGACCTGCCGCCGGACGTGGCCGACCGCTGCTGGGCCGAACTGCGCGACGCCCACGCCAAGGGCTGGACCATGCCGCCCGAGGCGACCCGCCGGCACTGGTCCGGGGACTTCCCCCGGCTGGTGCACCTGATCGGCCGCTCGGGCAGCGGCAAGAGCACCTACGCCCGCCGACTCCCCGACGTCGCCGCCCACATCGCCCTCGACGACCTGCGCGAGGCCCGCGGCGCCCGGGCCGACCAGCGGGCCAACGGCGACGTGTTGCGCGAGGGTCTGGATCGCCTCGACGCCGCGCTCGCCGCCGGGGGTACGGTGGTCTGGGACGCCACCTCGCTCACCGGCCCGCAACGGACCGCGGTGTCCGCCATCGCGCACCGCCGCAACGCGCTGACCACACACACCATCGTGCTGGTCGGCGAGGACGAGCTGACCGCTCGCAACGCCACGCGCGAACACCCGATCCCGCCGGCCGTACTCGCCGCGCAGGGACGCCGGTTCGCCCCGCCCTACCCCGGACAGGCGAGCCGGACCCGGTACATCGGTGCCGGCGGCACCGTCGACGACGTCGCCGGCTCCCTGGACGCGGAGGAGGCGTGATGCGTACCAGCGAGGAGATCTACCACCGGGTGCGCTGGGATCCCCGATTCGACCCGGCCCGCTTCGTCCTGGCGGTCAGCCGACGCGGCGCCGAGCCGAAACGCATCGCGCTGCCCGCGTTCGTCCCCGGCGGGGACATCCCGTGGCATCGGGTGTTGCGCATCGAGGCGGACGGCGAGGTGGTGTGGGATCGGGCCGAACGTGTGGACCGGATCGACACCTGCACCGTCGGCCGCGCACACGACCCGCGCCGCCTGCGCGCACCCTTCTTCACCGCACGCGAACCGTACGCGTTCGACCCGGCCAAGGGCCGCTGGCTGCCCGTGCCCGCACCGACAACCCCGGCGACATCAACAGCCGCGCCCAATCCCGGTGCCCCCGCCCGCATCCGTGTGCTGACCTGGAACACCCTCTGGGACCGCTACGACGCCGACCGCATCGACACCGCCCGCCGCCGACCACGCCTGCTCACCGCGCTGGCGGCGGCCGACGCGGACGTGATCGCGCTCCAGGAGGTCGAACCCGACCTGATCGCGCTGCTCACCGCCGAGCCGTGGCTGCGCGCGGCGTACACGATGGACACCGATCCCGCCGGCCGGGACATCGCCGACAGCGGACTGGTCCTGCTCAGCCGACTGCCGGTGCGCGAGGCCGGACGACACGTACTGGGCCCGTTCAAGGCCGTGGCGGCGATCACCGTGGACACCGGCGCCACGCCGCTGGTCGTCGCCGTCACCCACCTGACCAGCGACCACGCCCAGGACGGGCCCGGTCGCCGCCGCGTCGAACTCGCCGCGCTCGCCGACGGGTTCGCGGGCGTACCGGACGACCTGGTCGTGGTCGGCGACTTCAACGACGGCGCCGCGGGCCCGACCGGCCCCGCCGCCGCGCTCGGGCTGACCGACGCGTGGACGCAGGTACACGGCCCCGACGACCACACGCCCACCTTCGACCCGGGCGTCAACCCGCTCGCGGCCATCGGCTCCCGCACCGGCCGCGCCGCACGCCTGGACCGAATCCTGCTCCGCACGGGCACCTGGCGCACCGAAACGGCCGTGCTCCAAGGCGACGAGGCCGACCCCGACGGCCTGTACATCTCCGACCACTTCGGTGTCCGGGCCGACCTCGTGACCGGCGCCGACACCCGCACCGCCGTCCTCGACGCGGCCCCGACGGCACGCACCGCACTGGCCTGGCTGCCCCCGAAGCACCTGTGGCCGGACCTCCAGGCCCTCCGCCGCGCCCACGACCCGCAGGTGGACCGCCGGCCGCCGCACGTCAACATCCTCTTCGGCTTCGTCCCGGAGGCCGCCTTCACCCGCGCCGCCCCGCTGCTCACCGCCGCGGCAGCGCAAGTCGCTCCATTCGTGGCACAGTTGTCCGGCGTACACACCTTCGGCCACCGCCAGGACGCCACCGTCTGGCTCGACCCGGCGGCGGCCGACGAGGACGCGTGGGCGCATCTCCACGGGACCTTCGCCCGCCACTTCCCCAACTGCCACGCGCACGGCAGGCCCTACACCCCGCACCTGACCCTGGGCCGCAGCGACAACCCCCACCAGACGGCGGCCACATGCGCGGCCCACCTGAGCCCGACGTCCGCCCGGGTCGACACCCTGGTCCTCCTCTCCCGCCGAGGCGACGAGCCGATGCGACCCAGGGCCGTCCTGACCCTGGGCACGGGAACCCTGAGGTGGCTACCGGAACACCCCGACCACAAAGCCGACACCCACGGGCCGTCCCTCCCCACCGACCCGGAACGGGACGCGCACGCACGGCGGATCGCTCGCCGCATCGCGGGGGCGTTGGACGAGGGCGTGGTGTCCGTGGTCGGCTCCCGGCGGATGGCCTGCGCCGCCCCCGACGCGGACCTGGACCTCGTCCTGGCCCTGCCCGGCACGATCGACCTCGGTGAGGTGGCGGCCCGGGTCGCCACCGCCCTGCCCGAGGCCGACGGCATCCGTCCCGTGATCGGCGCCCGCGTGCCCGGACTGCGCCTGAGCGTCGGCGACATGACCACCGACCTCGTACTGGTCGGCACCGGACGAATCCCGCCCGCCGACGCGGTGGACCGCCGCGCCGAACTCGGCGAACCGGCGGCCGTCGCGCTGAGCGCGGTCACCGACGCCGACGCGATCCTGAGCGCGGTCGGCGCGGCACACGCGAGGTTCGCCGTACTGTCCCGGCAGGTCAAAGCCTGGGCGCACGCACGCGGCCTGGACTCCGCCCCCTTCGGCGGACTCCCGGGCGTGGCCTGGTCGATACTCGCCGCCCGAACCACCATCGACGCCGCACCCGATGCCACCGAGGGCGACCTGCTCCGAGACTTCTTCGCCGGCTGGGCCGCATGGGACTGGCGCACCCCGGTAAGCCTCTCCCACCGCGGCACCCACCCGGAACCGACCACCACCGTCGGCGCCGGAGCACCGATGTCGATCCTGACACCGAGTCACCCGGTGCGCTCCTGCACCGAACAGGTGGCCTCCGGCGGTCGCGACCTCCTGACCGACGAGCTGTACCGCGCGTGGGAGATCCTGACCGCCGCGGAGTCCGAGGGCACCGACCCGTGGTCCGAGGCAACCGAACCACCCCCGCTGCACCGCCGTCACGCGGCCTGGCTGGTCCTGACCGTACATCCCTCCGCCCCCGACGAGTTCGCCGCGACGACCGGACGACTCCGGGGCCGCGTGCGCTCGTTGCTCAAACTCCTTGAGGAGGCCGGTATCCGGGACGCCCACGCCTGGCCCCGCCCCTTCGACGCCGGCACCCGCTACGCCATCGGCCTCGGCGCCGCCCCGCCCACCGCCGCAGACCTCGCCAAGTGCACCGACCGCTGGACCCGTTCCCTGCCGGGCGTCGCCCTCACCCACACCGACGGCGGCGCGATCCCGACCCTCACCTGATTCCCGGCCGCCCCGCTCGCCATCGCTCCCGCCGGTTTCGCACCGATTCGATTCCTTCGCACGGTTGTCATACCTCGCCGCGAGGCGTAGAAGAGAGAGGAACGCACCGCCGGGGGGATTCGGTGTGCTTGGCGAACTCCGCTTCGCGAACTCCGCTTCACCAAGTGCCACTCGGCCCGGCGGTGATCCCGGACGTTCCCCGCGAAGGGAGCCAGGCATGTCGGCAGAGCCCGTTCATCGATGCCCCGTTCTCGACCCCACCGCCCGAGCCGCACACGCCGAAGCCGCCGCGCTGCGCGCGCGGGGCCCGGCCGTGCTGATCGAACTCCCGGGCGGCGTGAAAGCCTGGGCCATCACCCGGCACAGCGTCATCCAGGCGCTGACGCTCGACCCCCGAGTCTCCCGCGACTTCCGTCGGCACTGGCCGGGACTGGCCGACGTACCCGCCGGATGGCCACTCGCGCCGGTCGCGCTCCAGCAGGGCTTCGTCAACAGATACGGCGAGGACCATCGCCGCCGACGTGCCCACGTCGCCCCGTCGTTCGCGCCGCGCCGCGTGCAACGTATGCGGCCACAGGTCCAGGCGACCGCGGATCGCCTGGTCGAGGCCATCGCCGCGGTCCCGCCCGGGGAAAGCGTCGACATCCGCAGCACGTTGTCCCTGCCGCTGACCATGACGGTCATCTGCGACCTGCTGGGCGTGCCCGACACCATGCGCCGCACCCTCGGTGCCGCGATCGACGCGATCCTGGACACCGCGGCCGACGCCGCCACGGCAATCGCCTACCAGGTCGAACTCCAGGCCGGATTGAACGAGTTGCTGGACCACAAACAACGCAACCCCGGCCTCGACGTGACCACCGACCTCCTGGCCACAACACAGGACCGGACCGCCGGCGCCACCACCGGCACGACCCCACCCGTTCGTCAGGAACTGCTCGACTCGCTCTTCCTGATGCTCGGCGCCGGCTACGAAACCTCGGTGAACCTGATCACCAGCGCCCTGTACGCGCTGCTCTCCCACCCCGAACACCTGGACCGGCTCCGGGCGAAGACCATCGACTGGGACGACATCATCGAGGAAACCCTGCGCCACAACGGCCCGGTCATGTTCCTCCCCATGCGCTACGCGATCGAGGACATCGACCTGGGCGAGGGAGTCACCATCCCCCGGGGCGACCCGATCATCATCGGCTTCGCCGCCGCCGGCCGGGACCCCGCCGTGCATCCGAACGCTCCCGACACCTTCGACCCCACCCGCGCCGACAAGTCCCACCTGGCCTTCGGCCACGGCCCGCACTACTGCCTGGGCGCCCACCTGGCCCGCCTGGAAGCCGAAGTGGCCCTGACCACGTTGTTCGACCGCCTGCCCCACCTGGCCCTGACCCACCCGGAGCTCCCCCCGCCCCCGGTCCCCTCCCTCCTGGTCAACGGCCCCGCCCACCTGCACATCACCCCCACGCCGGTGTCACCGGCGCAGGCCGGGTGATTCGACCGTCATCGCCGCCGGCGGGGCCGTGGTCCGGTGGTCGACGGCGATCAGGAGGTCACCCGTCAAGGGGTGGTCCAGGACGGCCGCCCTGATGCCGAAGACCTCGGCCAGCAGGGCCGGGGTCAGCACCTCCCTCGGGGTGCCCGACGCGCGGACCCGGCCCTCGTGCAGCACGTGCAGGCGGTCGCAGACGGAGGCCGCCGCGTTGAGGTCGTGCAGGGCGATCAGCGTCGTGCGGTCCTGGGCCCGGAGGAGGGTGAGGAGTTCGACCTGATGGCGTACGTCCAGGTGGTTGGTGGGTTCGTCCAGGACCAGGACATCCGGCTCCTGGGCCAACGCCCGCGCCAGCAGCACCCGTTGGCGTTCGCCGCCGGACAGGGTGGCGAACCGGCGGCCCTGGTGCTCCTCCACGCCGGTTTGCACCAGCGCGATCAGTACCGCCGCGCGGTCGGCGGCGCTGTCCCCCGCGAACGCCTTCTGGTACGGGGTACGGCCCATCGCGACCACCTCGCGCACCGTGAACTCGAAGTCGCTCTCCCGCTCCTGCGGCAGTGCCGCCACGTGCCGGGCCGCCGCGGCCGGAGTCATCGACCGCAGGTCGCGCTCGCCCAGCAGGACCCGGCCGCCCTGCGGCTTCAGGTGGCGGTAGACCGTGCGCAGCAGGGTGGACTTTCCGCTGCCGTTGGGTCCGACCAAACCGGTGATCTCCCCGGCGGCGGCGATCAGTTCGACACCGGCCAGGATGTCCCGCCCGGCCAGCACGACCCGCAGGTCCTCGACGGTGATCCGCATCGCGTCGTCGGCGGCGGCCGTCGCCTCGCCACTCATCGGGTCTCCAACCGTCGGTCGAGCAGGAGCAGCAGCACCGGTGCGCCGATCACGGCCGTGACCACACCGATCGGCAACTCCTGAGTACCGATCGCGGTTCGGGCCAGGGTGTCGACCGCGACCAGCAACACCGCGCCGAACAGCGCCGACACCGGCAACAACCGACGATGATCGCCGCCGATCAGCAACCGGCACACGTGCGGGACCATCAGCCCGACGAAGCCGATCGCCCCCGACACCGAGACCAGCACCCCGGTCAACACGCTGGTCACCGCGAACAGTTCGCGCCGCAGCCGGGCCACGTCCACACCCAGCCCGGCGGCCGTCTCGTCGCCCATCAGGAGCGCGTTCAACGCGCGGGCGCGGGCTTGGAGCACGAGCAGGCCGAGCCCGACGGCGGCCGTCGGCAGCGCCAACTGCTCCCACTGGGCGCCGCTCAGACTGCCCATCAGCCAAAACAGCACGCCGCGCGTCTGCTGTTCGTCGCCCGCCTGCAGGACCAGGAAGCTGGTGAACCCGGACAGGAACTGGCCCACGCCGATCCCGGCCAACACCAGGCGCAGCGGGGAGAATCCGCCGCCGCGCCGGGCCAGCGCCCACACCAGCGCGAAGGCCGCCAGTGCGCCGGCGAAGGCCGAGGCGGACAGGCCCCAGCCGAGCACACCGCCCGTGCCCGCCCCGAGCACGATCACCGCGATCGCGCCCAGCGAGGCGCCGGAGGAGATGCCGAGCAGGTACGGATCGGCCAACGGATTGCGCACCAGGGCCTGCACTGCGGCGCCGACCAGGCCAAGGCCCGCGCCCACCACGGCGGCCAACAGGGCGCGCGGCAGTCGGAGTTGCCACACGATCAAGTCCCGCGTACCGGCCTGCGGCGGCTCACCCCGCAACCGCCGCCCGACCACCGACCACACCTCGCCGATCGGGATGTCCACCGACCCGAACGACACCGCCGACGTCAACGCGACGACCAGCAACACCGCCAGCACCGCAACGACCCACGCCGTACGGGCCGTACCCGCCGGACCGGCCGAATCACCCGCACGGCCGGAGCCGGCGGCATCGGCGGACCCCGGCGGAACGACACCCTCACCCGCACGACGGCGATTCCGCAGCTCGGACACCGAACGCACCCGCGCCTACCCCGCAGCCGGCGCGGAAGCGGAAGCCGAAGGGGCAGCCGTCCCGGGCCCGGCCCCGGACCCCGCCCCGGGCGCGGCCCCCGCCCCCGGCTCGACCAGATCCGGATGAATCCGGCCCGCGATCTCCCGCACCGTGTCCGCGTTCCGCACCCCCGCGATCGTCGTCCGCTCCGACCCGACCCGGACGAACTTCGCGTCCCTGACCGCCGGCAGCCCCTTCGTCGCATCGAACGTGCGCAGGAAACGTTCCGCCTCGTCGAACGCCTTCGCGTTGGCCTCCGCGCTGCCCTTGTCCCGCACGCCGAGCTGGATCCACTCCGGGTTCCTTCCGACCACGTCCTCCCAGGACACCGGCTTGAAGTCGCCGGCACAGTCGGCGAATACGTTGCGCGCGCCCGCCTGGGTGATCACCGCGTTGGCGACCTGCTTTCCGCAGACCGCGATCGGCTGCTTGGTCCCGGCGTCGAAGTCGAAGAAGAAGTACGTCGGCCGCCGATCCTGCGGCAGGCCGGCGAGCGCGCCGCGAACCGTGCCGACGGTCTGCCGCATGCCCGCGACCAGTTCCTCCGCCCGGGCCGAAGTGCCGGTGACCGCGCCGAGTTGCCGGATGTCGGCCTCGACCTCGGTCAGATCCTCCTGCGCGCCCGCACGTTTACTCGCACACGCGGTGGACTTGAGGTAGATGTGCTTGATCCCGGCCGCCGCGAACTCCTTCGGCGACGGCCCGGAGCCCATCGCCCCCATACCGCTCATGTCGGCGAAGGTGTCGATGTACAAGTCGGCGCCCGAGGCGAGCAGTTTCTCCTTGGGGATGACCATGTCGCCGAGCACCTCGACCCGTTCGGCCTGCGCGGCGAACGGTGCCGGCATGGTGCCCTTGCCCGGCGGGAAACCGGTACCCACCACACGATCGCCCGCGCCGAGCCAGAACAACATCTCCAGGCTGGACGCATTGCTCGTGACCACCTTCTTCGGCGCCGCGGTGAACGTCGTCTCGGCCCCGGCGCAGTCGGTCACCTTCACCGGGAACCCGGCCGACCCGGCGTCGCCCGACCGTGCCGCCGAGGCGGACGCCCCCGACCCCACCTCGGCCGTCTTGTCGGAGTCACCGCCGCACCCCGCCGCGAACAACGCCACCACGGCGGCCACGCCGCACACTTTGCTCGCCCGCACAGATTCGCTCCCCGGAAGTACCGTCAGGCGGTCCGCGAAGGCGGACCCGGGGAGTCAGTCGGGCGGGACGCCCGGGAAGTTCCCGAGGTGAGCGGGTTCGACACCGAAGAGAACCGGGGTGCGGCACCGAAGAGAGCGAGTTCGGCGCCGACACGCGTCACCCCGCCGCCCGCTCCGCCACCGCCCGCCGCCGCAGCTCACTGCGGGCCACCGCCGGATGGGTCCACGCGCCGTCCGGGTGGTAGACGTTCGTCCCCGGCGGCACGATCTCGTCGATCCGGTCCAGCGTCGCGTCGTCCAGCACCAGCGAGGCGCCCTTGATCGCCGCCATCGCCTGCTCCATGGTGCGCGGCCCGATGACGACCGAGGTCACCGCCGGGTGCGCGGTCGGGAACGCCACCGCCAGCTCCGGCAGCGTGCAGCCGATCTCCCCGGCCAGCTCGACCAGTCGCTCGACGATGTCGAGCTTGGTGACGTTCACCGGCAGGGTCGGATCGAACCGTCCGGGGTTGAGCCGGGCCCGACCCGAGGTCAGGTCGATCGGCGCGTCCTTGCGATAGCGGCCGGTGAGGAACCCGGAGGCGAGCGGACCCCAGGTCAGTACGCCCATGCCCAACCGCTCGCACACCGGGAGCAGCGACGCCTCGATGCCCCGGGCCAGGATCGAATACGGCGGCTGCTCGGTCCGGAACCGGTACAGCCCACGCCGCTCCGCCACGTGATACGCCTCGACCACGTCCTCGGCGGGGAACGTCGAGCAGCCGAACGCCCGGATCTTGCCCTGCCGGACCAGATCGGTCAGGACGGCCAGGGTCTCCTCGATGTCGGTCGAGTCGTCGGGGCGGTGGATCTGGTAGAGGTCGATGCGATCCGTCCCGAGCCGACGCAGGCTGTCCTCGACCGCGGTCAGGATCCAACGCCGCGAGTTGCCGCCACGATTGACACCTTCGCCCATCGGAAAGTGCCCCTTGGTGGCCAGCACCACGTCGTCGCGGCGACCGCGCAGCGCCTTGCCGACGATCTCCTCGCTCTCGCCGGCCGAGTACATGTCGGCCGTGTCCACGAAGTTGATGCCCTGGTCCAGCGCGGCGTGCACGATCCGGACGCAGTCGTCGTGATCGGGGTTGCCCACCGCGCCGAACATCATCGTGCCGAGCGCCTGCACGCTGACGTGCATCCCGGTGCGGCCGAGCGGGCGGTATCGCATGGTCGTGCTCCTTGTTCCTGGGTTCCCGGCCGGGGTCCCCCGACTGCCGGTGATACCCGGTGGCGGGCACGCTCGTACGGCCCGACCCGCCCCTCGGCGGGCCGGCGCGAGGCCCGCTCCGGTGCCCGGAAATCTATGAGCTGGACCCGACTCCAGGTCAAGCCCCATCCTGAGGCACGTGACGGAGAACCCCGGGAACAACCCCACGCACGACCGGCCGGCCGAACACCCGGGCGGCGACGCCCCGGACACCACCGGCGACCTGAGCATCGGCGAGGTCGCCGCACGTACCGGCCTGACCATCGACACCCTGCGCTTCTACGAACGCGAGGGCATCCTGGCCAACCCGGTCCGGCGCGGCCCGGGCGGACGCCGCCGCTACGCCGAACACGACATCGCCTGGCTGAACATGTGCATCGTCCTGCGCGGCTCCGGCATGCCCATCCCGGCCATCCGCCACTACACCGAGCTGGCCCGCGCCGGCGAGGGCACCGAACGCGAACGCCTGGCCATCCTCCGCGAGCACAAGTCCCGAATCGCCGGCCAGATCGCCCAACTGCACCAGTGCATGGACCTGATCGGCTACAAGATCGGCGTCTACGAGGACTACCTCGCCGAATCCGAATCCCACTTCGACTCCGAATCCGAATCCGAGCCGGCAGATGCCGAAGGCAACACCGATGCTATTCTCTGACTGACCGATCAGTCATGGAAAGGCGGCGATCCCGTGGCCCGCACCACGGACCCCGAACGAGTCGCCCAGCGGCGCGAAACGATCGCCGTCGCCGCCGCCGCGCGCTTCGCGGAGCAGGGGTTCGAGGCGACCACCGTGGCCGACATCGCCCGGGCCGCCGGGATGAGCGCGGCGAGCGTCTTCTACTACTTCCCCGACAAACGCGCCGTCTTCCGGGCCGTCTTCGAACGCGACCTGCCCCTCTCGCGCACGCTGATGGACCGCCACGCCGGCGCCGCGCACCCCGCGGAAGCGATCGTCGACCTGGTCACCGACCTGGCCGCCGACGCCCGGGACCCGCACGCGGCCGGCATCCTCGTCGAACTGCTGCGCCAGGTCGACCGGGATCCCGAACTGGTCGAGGTGATCGCCCGCACCGAAGCCGTGATCCAGGAGGGCCTGGTCGGCCTGATCACCCGTGGCATCGCCGACGGCACCATCGACGCCGCACTCGACCCGGCCGAGGCGGCCGGCTGGATCCGGAACCTGGTCGACGCGGTCTACCTGGGCGCCCACCCCGACCGCGACGCGACACCGGCCCTGCGCCGCACCGTTGCCCGCTACCTGGCCCCGGAGCCGAATCCCGACCCGACGAACAACACACGAGAAAGCGAGACGAAGTAAGACCATGGACGCGACAGCGGTCGACAAACAAGCCGTCACGATCCGAATGCCCCGGCTGTGGCTGTGGCTGATCGGCGTCGGCGCCGCCCTGCTCGGCTTCGGCGCGGGATTCGGGGTGGGGCCGCTGGTACGCGCCCTGCTGGATCTGACCGGCTCGGCCCCCGCCCCGCTGCGTCTGGCCGCGCGCCTGCCGACGGTGTGGGCGGTACCGGCGCTGACCCTGCTCGGCGCCGCGATCGGCGCCTGGATGGCGGCCGTCGCACACCGGGAGAGCCCCGTGGTGACGGTGACCGCCGACCACATCGCGATCCACGTGGACGGTGCCGGCCTCCAGGTGCGTCGGGACCGGATCGACGCCGTGTTCACCGACGGCCGGGACCTGGTCGCCCTCGACGCCGCCGAGACCGAACTGATCCGGGTCCGCGCCGGCGACCTGTCCGCCGAGCACCTGCGCGACGCCTTCACCCGCTTCGCCTATCCCTGGCGCGGTACGACCGACCCGCGCGAGGCGGACTTCACCCCCTGGGTCGACGGCACCCCCGACCTGGACGAAGCCGCGCACGCCCTGCTGCGCACCCGCAAGCGTGCCCTGACCGACAAGCACCCCGGTGCGGCGGAGCAGGCCCTGGACGATCTCCGCTCCCGAGGCCTCGCCGTCCGCGACCGCAAGGGCGTCCAGCAGTACCGCCGCCGCAGCCGTCCGCAGCGCCCCGAGGCACCCGAAGGCTGACCCGAGCCGCCACCCGCCCCGCCCCGGTCTGGTCAGCGCGTCGGCCGGCGGCTACCGTCCCCTCAGGACCGGAACGCCAACGGAGGGGAGCGCCGTGAAGGCTCATCCGAGCGGCCCGTACCGCGTGGAGTACACGGAGACGGCCGCCGCCGTCCGCGACTCGCTGCCGCCCGAGCGGCGCGCGCAGCTCACCAAGGCCCTCCAGGTACTCGCCCGCGACCCGTACACCAAGGCGTCCGCCCCGATCGGCCCCGACGACGACACCCGCCAGGCGATGGTGGCACCGGCCCTGCTCATCGAGTACGGCGTCCTGCGCGGCGTCATGGTCGTCGTCGTGGTGACGGTCCTCGACGGCATGGAATTCCTCGGCGACACCGAGGACTGACCGAGGACCGGGCGAGGACTGACCCAGGACGGGGGGAACACCGCACCTCCACCGACCCGAAGCCCGCTCAGCGACGCGCCACCAACATCCGCGCCCGCGGCTCGTGATGCCACTCCCCCGCCACGGCCCGACGCAGGAACTCCTCGCGCAGTTCGGCCATGAACGCCTCGCCCCGGGCCAGGGTCAGCGCGCGCAGCGGACCGGAGCGGGTGAACGCGTCGAAGAAGGCCGCCGCGTCCGGGTGGGACATCGGGTACACCAGGTCCACGTCCCGCTCGATGGTCGCGCCCCGCCCCGTGATCGCGGCGAGCAGGCGCCCCTCCCAGGAGCGGTCGGACGCCGGCATCCGGGCCCGGATCACCTCGCCGAGCAGCGCGAACGGGCCGGTCTCCTCGATCCCGTCCGGCCAGAAGACCACCGCGAGCCGACCGCCCGGACGCAGCGCCCCGACCCACGATGCGAGCGCGTGATCCGGCTCGGGCAACTGCTGGAGCCCGAACACCGACACGATCGCCGCACACCGGCCCGACCATCGCGCGTCCAGGGTCGAGGCGTCGCCTTCGACGACCGTGACGCCGGGCCGGCCGGCCACCCGTTCCCGAGCCAGTCGCACCATGCCCGGGGACAGGTCGATGCCGACGATCTCCCGGGCGTCGAAGTCCTCGGTCAGCAGTTCGAGTTCGGGAAACGTGCCACAACACGGCACCAGGATCGGCCCGTCCGGCAACGACCCGACCGCGGTCACCGCCGCTCGTACCCACGGCGCGAATCGGGGCACGAAGTAGGACTCGTACCCCTCCGCGGCCTCGTCCCAGCCCCGTGCCACCCGCGCCAGCCGCTCGGCCCGATCCTCCACGCCCGCCACCCCTCGCCACGACCACCCGGGCAATACCCGCCCGGGACGGCCGACCCCGACCGCGCCCCCATGATCCCGCCGGCCCCGCCGACACCCGCCCGAGCCGCGCCGACGAACCTCACCTGTCCCGCGAACCGGCCTCCGCCGCCGCCAGTCCCCGCAACAAATGCGCCCGTTCCGGATCCGTGCCCACCTGCTCCAACGCCTCCCGATAGGCCACCGCCGCCTCGGCGAACCGCCCGCACCGGTACAACAGCTCCGCCCGCGCCGCCGGATACGGATGATGCCCCCGCAATCTCGGCTCGTCCGCCAGCGCGTCCAGCAGCGCCAACCCCGCTTCCGGCCCGTCCCGCATCGCCACCGCCACCGCCCGGTTCAGCGCCACGATCGGCGACGGCGTGAGCGCGAACAACACGTCGTACAGTGCCACCACCTGCGGCCAGTCCGTCGTGGTCGGATCCGCCGCCTCGTCGTGCAGCGCGGCGATCGCGGCCTGCACCCCGTACCTACCGGGCGGCCCACCCGTCAGCGCCACCCGGACCAGCTCCCGGCCCTCCTCGATCATCGCCCGGTCCCACCGCCCCCGGTCCTGATCGGCCAACAACACCAATGCCCCGGCCGCATCGACCCGCGCCGCGCGGCGCGCGTGGATCAGCAACATCAGCCCGAGCAGCCCGGCCGGCTCCCGTTCGGCGGGCAGCAGCCGGCGCAGGATCCGGGCCAGCCGGATCGCCTCCTCCGCGAGGTCCGACCGCTGCAACATCGGCCCCGAACTGGCCGCGTACCCCTCGGTGAAAATCGAGTAGAGCACCTGGAGCACCCCCGGCAACCGGGCCGGCAACTCGTCCACGCCGGGCACCCGGAACGGGATGCGGGCCTCGCGGATCTTCTTCTTCGCCCGGACGATCCGCTGGGCCATGGTCGCGGTCGGCACCAGGTACGCGCGGGCCACCTCGGGTGTGGTCAGCCCGGCCAGGCAGCGCAGCGTCAGCGCCCCGCGGTCCTCGGCGGGCAGGGCGGGATGCGCGCAGGTGAAGAACAGCTGGAGGCGCTCGTCGGGCAATTCGCCGTCGGCATCGGCCGCGGGCGCCGGATCGGCCCGGTCCGCCTCCACCTGCAACACGGCCAGCCGCGCGGCGTACGTCCGGTCCCGACGCAGCCGGTCCACCGCCCGCCGCCGCGCGGTGGTCAACAACCAGGCGCCGGGGCGCGTCGGTACGCCGTCGACCGGCCAGTGCACCAGCGCGGCCTCGATCGCCTCCGAGGCGACCTCCTCGGCCAGGTCCAGATCACCGAAACGGCGCGCGAGGGAGGCAAGCAACCGGCCCCGCTCCTCGCGGAACACCGATTCCACCGAGGCGTCCACGCCCGCCCTCCCGGGTTCGTCGGGGCCGGCGGCTCGCTCGTCCATCGCGGTCAGACCGAGAAGTCGGCGATCGGCCGGACCACCATCGCGCCGCTGCCCCGCGCCCCGGGACACCGCGCGGCCCAGTCCAGCGCGACGTCCAGATCGGGCACGTCGATAACGTAGAACCCGCCCAGCACCTCCCGGGACTCCGCGAACGGCCCGTCGGTCACGATCCGCTCACCGGCCTCGCCGACCCGCACCGTGGTCGCGGTGACCAGATCCGCCAACGACTCCCCGGACACGAAGATGCCCGCGTCCTTGACTTCCTTGTCGTAGGCCATCCACTCCTCGACGCCGCACTCGGGGGCCCCGCCCTCCGCGTCGACCGCACCGCTGTGGATCAGCAACATGTATTTCATGGTCCGACTCCGTTTTGTCCGATGGTGTCCCGCCCGGCAGCCCGGGCCGGCCTGCCGCACACCAGGACGACGAATGAGAGACGGCCGGATCGACACGACCGACGAAACTTTTCTCGCCGCCCCTGGCGCGTGCGCTACCCCTCGCCCAACCCGTCGATCCACTCCAGCAGCCGCGCCCCCTGCACGACCATGATCTCCGGATCCCGGAGCGTGTTGGTCAGCAACGACATGCCCTGGTACGCGCCGACCAGGGCCATCGCCAGCTCACGCGCGTCGTCCCCGCGTCCCATCGCCCGGAACTGTTCCCCGGCCCAGTCCAGCAGCAGCCGCATGACGTCGGCGGCGAGCCGAGCCGGTTCGTCCTCGCGCTTGTCCAACTCCGACACCAGCGTGCCGAACGGACACCCGTACCGCACCGCGAGGTCGCGCTCCCCCACCCAGCCCTCGACCAGGGCACGCAACCGCTCGCGCGGGGTGGGCAGTTCGGCCAGGGCCGCGATCAGTTCGCGCAGCCGCCGCTCGTGGTCGCCGACCGCGGCCTCGACGAGTTGGTCCTTGGTCCGGAAGTAGTAGTAGACGTTGCCCACCGGCACGTCGGCCTCGGCGGCGATGTCGGCCAGTGTGGTCCGCTCGACCCCCTGCCGATACACGACCTGCGCGGTCGCCGCGACCAACCGCTCCCGCTTGCCGGGCCTGCCGTCGGCCCGGCTCCGGCTCTTCTTCTGCACCGAGTCAGTCATCTCACTAACGACTATAGACAGGCCCGCGGCAACCCCCTGCCCCCGAACGCCACCGCACGTCTCCCGAGGCCCGGCCGGCATCCTGGCACCCCGACCCGACCACCCGGACCCACCTCGCCACGCCTCGCCTCACTCCTCTCCACCGCACGAGACGAAAGGTCACCCGATGACCGACGGCATCGACACCCCCGACCGGCGCGGTCGCACCGGCCTCGACCGCTACGGCCGCGACCTCACCCGCAACCCGAGGGTGCGGATCCACGACGTGGAGGTGTTGTCCTGCGACTGGTATGTGCTGCGCAAGACCACCTTCGACTACCGACATGCCGACGGTCACTGGAGCCGCGAGCAGCGCGAGAACTACGACCGGGGCGACGGCGCCACGATCCTGCTCTACGACGTGGAGCAGCGCACGGTGTTGCTGACCCGCCAGTTCCGGCTGCCCGCCTACGTCAACGAGCACCCGGACGGCTTCCTGATCGAGACCGCCGCCGGCCTCCTCGACGGCGACGCCCCCGAGGAGGCCATCCGCCGCGAGGCGGCCGAGGAGACCGGACACGTCGTCGGTACGCCCGAACACGTCTTCGACGTCTACATGAGCCCGGGTTCGGTCACCGAGCGGGTGCACTTCTTCGCCGCCCCGTACGGCCCCGGCACGGCCGCCGGCCTCGGCGGCGGGATCGCCGCCGAGGGCGAGGACATCGACACCCTGGAACTGCCGTTCACCGAGGCGTTGGCGATGATCCGGGACGGTCGGATCGCGGACGCCAAGACCATCATGCTGCTGCAATGGGCGGCCCTGGACGGCCCGTTCCGCCCGAAGGACACGGCTTAACGACGCAGCAGGGCCTCGGCGAGTGCGACCTGGGCCGGATCGAGGGCGGTGTTGCCGTCCTCGACGTCCCACAGCGCGTTCTGCAGGATCCGGCCGAGGGTCCAGCCGACGGCGCGTTGTCGGTCCAGGCCGACCACCTCGGTGAGTCGGTCGAAGCGGCGGTACACCGTGCGGGCCACGTCGCCCGTCGCGACGACCTCGGACAGGCGGCTGTCCAGCGCCGGCCACAGGTCGAAGCCGGGGTCGCCGGCCAGTGGTTCGGGATCGATGGCCAGCCACGGCTCGCGCTCGCCGGCCAGGATGTTGTCGTAGTGCAGGTCCCAGTGCAGCAGGCGATCGCCGGGTTCGTCGACGAGTTCGGCCACGGCCGACGCGCAGGTGCGCACGAGCCGGCGTTCGGTCGGGTCGGCCAGCGCCGCCACCGCGCGGGGGGTGTCGTCGAGCATGGCCGCGGCGATGTCGGCCAGTCGGCGCATCCCGGCGGGCGCCGGTACCGCGACCAGGCGGGCCATCAGCTCGGCGAGGGTCTGTGTGGCGACGGCGTCGTCGGGCAGCGCCGCCAACGTGCGCGTCGCGTCGAGGCGTTCGAGGAGTTGGGCGTCGGTGTCCGGGTCGTGGTCGAGCAGGCGCACGATGCCGTCGCCCCGCCAGGCCCGCAGGCCGGGCACGACGCCGGCGTTGTCCTCGGCGACCTGCTGGAGCCGCAGTACGGCGGGCGTACCGTCGGCGTGGGTCACCGGGAGCACGACGGCGGCCATGCCGTGGGCGACGGGGCCGTCCGGACGCAGGGACCAGCGGTCCATGACGTCGGCGGCCAGGGTCGGCAGTGCGGCGATCCAGGCTCGACCGGCGGCGGTCCCGCCGTGCGCCGCGGCGAACGTGTCGGGGACGTCGAGGGGTGTCGACGTGGTCATTTCGGTTGTCTCCTTCGTGAGATCCGGGTTTCATGCGGGTCCGAAGGAGTCGCGGGGGTGCCCGGGGCGCGGGCAGGCGTCAACGCATGTCGTGCAGCCTATCCACCGGTCGCGGAACCCGGGTGGGAGGCCGGACGCGGAGCCGGGTCAGGCCACATCGCGCAACATGCGTCCGGCGTAGACGTCGCTCACGTGTCCGCGCAGGTGTGCCCAGACCGCGACGGAGCAGGGGAACTCGCTGTCCCCATAGGCGATGTAGATGGTTTCCTCGCGTCGGAACAGGCCGTGTTCGGCGTCCTGTGGCTCCGGCCACTCGCGGACCACGGCGGCGGCGTGCTCGGCGTCGACGCAGCGCAACGGCACCACGGCCAGGCGCTCGTACTCTCTGGGCACGGTGTGCGCGATGACCTGGACGTCGCCCATGTGCCGACCGAATGCCCGCAGGTGATCGGCGCGTGCCCAGGGGCGGTTGGACTCCCAGGTACCGCACGAGCACCTGGCGCGCGTGGCGACGAAACCGAGTGCGTGGTGGTCGCCGGGGTAGATGGTGAACTCGATTCGGTGGCGGTCGAGGCGCACCAGCGGGTCCTGGGTGTAATTCGGCATGCTCATGAGGGTTCCCCCGAGGTGAGGTCGCGTGGTAATGGGACGAGCGTAGGCAAGCCCACCGACAACGGCGACCGGATTATTCGGCTTCCGTTCGGTGGACGTTCGGTGGACCCTCCTCCCCGGCCGGCTCGGGGCGATGGCCGCGACACGCGGCCTCCAGGGCCAGGCGCCAGCGGCGGTCGGCGCACTCCTCGTCGCCCAGCGCGCCGCGCAGTTCCAGACTGGCCAACCCGTGGACGAGGGCACTCATGTGGGCGGCGATGTCCGCCGGGTCGGCGGGCCCGAACCGGCCGGCGTCCACACAACGGGCGACCGCGCGCAGCAGCGTGTCGTGGGTGCCGCCGATCCGGGCCAGGTCCGCCTCGTCGGGGCGGAATTCGGCGATCGGTCGGCCGAACATCAGATCGTAGCGGTGCGGATTGGCCCGGGCCGCGGCGCGGTAGGCGTGGCCCAGGGCCAGCAGATCGGCCTCGGGGTCGCCGTCCACCGGCACCAGGGCGAACCGCTCCTCCAGCGCCGCGAAGCCGTCCAGGAACATCGCGCGCAGCAGGCCCGCCTTGTCCTCGAAGAGGTTGTAGACGGCGGTCGTCGAGGTGCCCACCTCGTGGGCGACCCGCCGGGTGCTGAGCGCCTGTGGACCCTCGGTGGCGAGCAGTCGACCGGCGGCGTCGATCAATGCGCGACGCAGTTCGTCCCAATCGCGCGTACGTGGCCGTCCCATGTTGACAACTGTAACGCAACGCTGTTACATAACGCTGTAATCAAAGTCACCCTCGCCGCGACGGGTCGTCCGCCGCCGCATCGGGGCCACTCTCGGGAGTCCACATGTCCACCGCGTCCGAACTGCACGTGGTCCTCGGCGCCGGCGGTGCCGTCGGCGCCACACTCGTCGACGAACTGCACGCTCGCGGCCGGCGGATCCGGGCCGTCAACCGCAGCGGCGGGCTCACCGTGCCCGAGGGCGTCGAGGTGGTGCGCGGCGATGTCACCACGCCGGACGGCGCGACCGCCGCGTGCGCCGGGGCCGCGGTGGTGTACCACTGCGCGGCGCCGGCCTATACGGCCTGGGTGAGCGAGTTCCCGCCGCTGACCGAAGCGATCCGCCGGGGCGCGGCGGCGGCCGGGGCCAAGCTGGTGTTCGCCGACAACCTCTACATGTACGGGCCGGTGAGCGGCGCGATGACGGAGGACCTGCCCTACGCCGCGGAGAACCCCAAGGGGCGGGTGCGGGCCACGATGGCACGGTCGTTGCTGGCCGCGCACGAGGCCGGCGAACTGCGGGTGGCGATCGGGCGGGCCTCCGACTACTTCGGGCCGCGCGGGGTGAACAGCACGGTGGGCGACACGGTGTTCGGCGCCGCGGTGCGGGGCAAGGTGGTGCGGTGGGTGGGCTCACCGGACCAGCCGCACTCGCTCAGCTACCTGCCCGACTTCGCCAAGGGGCTGGCGGTGCTCGGCGAGGACGCCCGGGCCGACGGCCGGGCCTGGCACGTACCCACGGCCGAACCGCTGACGGGCAAACAGTTCCTCGACCTGCTGTTCGCGGAACTGGGCCGCCCCGGCAAGTCCGCGGCGGTGGGCCACACCGCCCAGCGCCTACTCGGCCTGGTGAACCCGACGGTGCGCGCCCTGGGCGAAACCTGGTACCAACGCGACCGCCCCTTCGTCGTCGACTCCACAAGCTTCACCGACACCTTCGGCCCCCTCCCCCCGACCCCTCACGCAACGGCGATCGCCGAAACCCTGTCCTGGTTCCGCAAGGCCACCACCTGAGCCCACGACCCGCCCCCGTCCCGATCCCGCCTCACGGGGGCATGAGAGCGGGTCGGCATGGGGGCCATCGGGGCTGTCGGGGGCTACCCGGGGGCTATCGAGTGGCGGTCAAATGGGCAAAAACCACGACGTTCGCGGCGTAGCCGGTGCGTTTGTCGTAGTGGCCGCCGCAGGTGATCACGCGTAGTTCGGCGGCGTCGGTGGCGCCGTAGACGACGTCGTCCGGGAAGGCGTCCTTCGGGAAGGACCGGACCGCGTCGATGCTGAACACCGCCGTCTTGCGGTCCCGGCGCTGGACCTCGATCCGGTCGCCGACGCGCAGCAGGCCGAGCTTGAAGAACACGGCCGGGCCGGAGCGGGTGTCCGCGTGACCGACCGTGACCGCGTTGCCGCGAGCCCCCGGCGCGACTCCGTCGCGATACCAGCCGACCAGGTTCCTGTTGCCCACCGGCGGGGTGACCAGTCGGCGGTCCGGACCGGTGCCGAGCGTGCCCATCGGCGCGTTCACGCCGATCGCCGGGATCCGCATCCTGACCGGCACCGACTCCGGCAGCGGTGCGGCGTCCACCCGGCGCGGCCCGTCGGCGGGCACCCGAGCGTGCGGGACGGCGGCCACGTCCGCGACGGGAGCCGGCGGCCGATCGACGCCGCCGTCCCCCGAACCGTGGTGGACCAACCACAGTCCGGCGATCAGCGCCAGCGCGGTCGCTCCGGCCGCCAGCGGGCCGGAGCGACGGGCACGGTGCGCCGACCGTGTGTCAGGACGTGCCATCGCCCGTGGCCCGGCGACGACGGACGAGGTGGATCCCGAAGCCGGCGAGGGCGGCACCGGCCACCACCGCGCCGACGGTCACCTCGCCCGCGTCGAACGTCGAGGCACCGCCGCCGCCACCGGCGTTGACGCTGCCGGCCGGACGTCCGCCGGTGCTGCCGGCCGTGGTGACGCCACCGGTCGTCCCCGGGGGACAGTCGACCTTGAAGACCTTCTGCTTGCCCGTTCCGTTCTCGCCCGCGAAGGTCCACACGAGCTTGTACTGCCCGTTGGGCAGGGTGAGGGTCCCGGTGTGCCCGGTGCCGTCGGTGAGGGTGATCGAACCCCCGAGGACGGGGCCGTCGGCCTTGGGCGGCTGCGCGGCGATCGTGTAGGTGACCTGCTGCACGGTGTCGAAGTTGAACGCCGCCAGATTGAACAGGCAGACCTTGGGCTCGTCCCGCTGGTCGGTCGGCGAGGTGGTGCTCATGTGCACCTTGACGTCACCGTTGTCCCCCGGCGCCAGAGGCAACGCGTACGCCGGGCCGGCGCCGGCGAACACGGCGGCGCCCAGCGCGATCGCCGCGACGGTCGGCCGCCGGAGACGGGTGGTCGAACTGCGTAGGGATGGCATCACGATGGGCGCTCCACGATGAGGGCGAACGACATTGGTCGTATCACCTGAAAATGGGACATTCCGACCGTGCCGCCCGCACCCACTCCCCCCACATCGACACGCCCCACCCAGCCCCGTTTTCACCCGAACAACCCAACACCCCCACAGCCACCAGTCCCCATCCCCAATTCAGCCCACCCGGAGCCCAACGGGACCGAGCACGGCCGGACAAGGCCCGAACGGCGCCAAGCGCGGCCGGACCGGGGGCGGGCCGAGCGGGGGTAGGCGAAGGCCGGACGGGGCTGGGCGAGACCGATCCGAACCGGGCGGCGGCCGGGCAGAAGCCGAGCGGGAAGCCGCACGGGGCCGAGCGACGACCGGGCGGGGCCGAATGGGACCAGGCAACCGCCGGGCAGGGCCGAGCCGGACCCGGTGGGCCGGGTACGCCGGATAGCCCGGGCAGGCCGGGCGGGGGAAGGGGTCGGTGGGGGTGGGTGTGGCCTGGGTGGGAGTGGGCGGGAGCGGGGGCGGGTTGGTTGGGGAGTTGGAGGTTTGTTTGCTTCGGGTGCATTTGCCCGTTTGACATTGATTCCGGGCAGGCGTACTCCGAGACTAGGTGCGCGCAACCGGCGGACCGGTCGCTGCACCGGACCGGACGAGCTCGAGGTCGGGTGTTGTCGGGATTCGTGGGACGAGGGAGGCGCCGATGAGCGGAAGCGGTCCCGGGGCCGATACCGGGCCACTCTCCCTGCCCGTGATTCGGAGCGGCGCCGATCGTGACGACCACGTCGACGGGATCCTGGCCGACTGCTCCAATTGCCTGGACGCGGCGGTGCGGGCCACCGGGGCGTACGCCGGGGTGGTCTATCTGCGCTCGCCCGACCGCCGCTCGCTGGTTCTCGCCAAGGTCGCGGGCCTGGCCGTGTCCCTGCTCGGCCCGTGGAGCCGGGTCCCGGTCACGGGCGCGCTGCCCGCGCCGGAGGCGTACCGCACCGGCCGCATCGTGTTCCTGGCCGACGACGGCGACACCATGCGGCGCTTCCCGCAGCTGGCGCTCGGCATGCCGTACGCCTACGCGTCCGCCTCGGCCCCCGTCCGCGGCCGCGGCCGCGGCCGCGGCAACGGCAACGGCAACGGCGGCGAGACGTTCGGCGTGGTCACGCTGATGTGGCCCGCCTCCCCCGGGCGCGGACTGCCGGCCGCCCGAAGGCGCCGCCTGCGCGCGGCGGCCAAACGGCTCGGCAACGCCCTGAGCGCCCGCAGCGGTCCCGGCACCGACATCGCCTACGACGGTCCGCCGACCGTGACCCTGCTGCCCACCGACACCTTCCCGCTGATCCGGGTGGGCCTGTTCGACTGGAACGTGACCACCGGCGACTTCGACGCCGACGAGGAACTGTGCGAGTTGTTCGGCATCGCCCCGGCAGACTTCGACCGCCGCGCGGCCACGCTGGCCGCCCGGGTGGTCTCCGGCGGCGGGCGCGAGTTCCGCGAGGCCGCGCATCGGGCTGTGGAGACCGGGCGGGTACTGGCCTGGCGCCTCCAGGTGGCCGGCCCCGACGGCACGCGCCGGCCGCTGGAGGTGTGGGGGCGCATCCCCGAGGACGAGACCGGCGGCCGGGCCCGGCACCTGGTCGGCGCCGTCCTGGACCTCGGCACCGGGGCCGCCGCCGCGGAGGCCGTGGAGCGGCTGCGCGACGGCGTCTTCTCGCTCGACGGCGAGGGCCGGGTCACCTACGCCAGCCGCAACCTGGCCGACCTGCTCGGGGTGCGCCTGGAGGACGTACTCGGCCGCGCCCCCTGGGACGCGCTGCCGTGGCTCGCCGACCCGGCGTACGAGGACCGCTACCGGGCCGCGATGCTCTCCCAGCAACCCGGCTCGTTCCTGGCCCGCACCCCGCGCGACCGCTGGCTGTCGTTCTCGCTCTACCCCGACCCGTACGGCCTGACCGGCAAGGTGGTCCCGGTCGCCCCGCCGCCCGGCGCAAGCGAGGCGGCGGACGAAGCCGAGGCCGCTCGCCCGACCGGAGCGCCGGAGACCGAGGCCGCCCCGCCCAGGCTCGGCGCGATCTACCACGTGCTCCAGATGGCCGGCGCGCTCACCGAGGCCGTGTCCGTCGGCGAGGTGTGCGAGGTGGTCGCCGACCAGATCCTGCCCGCGTTCGGCGGCCGGGAGCTGGCCATCTACGTGGTCCGCGACAAACGTTTCTTCCTGGCCCTGGAAAGCGGCTACCCCGAGGGCTTCCTGGACCGCTTCGAGGGCGTCCCGCTGGACGCGGCGCTGCCCGGCGTGGAGGCGCTGACCCGGGGTGTACCGATCTTCATCGAGTCGGCGGAGGAGCTGACCGCGGCGTATCCCGGGATCCCGCTGGACGAGATGTCCACGTGGGCCTTCCTGCCGCTGATCGCCTCCGACCGGGCGGTCGGCAGCTGCATCCTCGGCTTCGACCGGCGGCACACGTTCACCCCCGAGGAGCGCTCGGTGCTCACCGCGCTGAGCGGCCTGATCGCCCAGGCCCTGGAGCGGGCCCGGCTCTACGACGCGGAATTCGCCCTCGCCCGGGGCCTGCAACACGCGCTGCTCCCGCACCGGCTGCCGACGCTGCCGAACCTGGAGGTGGTGGCCCGCTACCTGCCCGGCACCCAGGGCATGGAGATCGGCGGCGACTGGTACGACGTGATCGACACCGGCCGCGCGGTCGGCCTGGTGATCGGCGACGTCGAGGGGCACAGCGTGGCCGCGGCCGGCACGATGGGCCAACTGCGGAGCGCGGTACGGGCGTTCGCCACCGGGGGGCAGCGGCCCGACGAGGTGGTGAGCTGTACCAATCGGCTGCTCGCCGATCTGGATCCCGGCCTGTTCGCCAGCTGCTGCTACATCGAACTGGACCCGGAGAGCGGTCGGGCCGAGGCGGTCCGGGCAGGGCATCCGCCGCCGCTGCTGCGCGGTGCGGACGGCCGTACCCGGGTGGTCGAACTGCCCGGCGGCCCGCTGCTCGGGGTGGACCGGGCCGCCGAGTACCCGGTGACCCGAATGGCCCTGGAGCCCGGTTCGGTCCTGGCGCTGTACACCGACGGCCTCGTCGAGGAGGTGGGCGTGGACCTGGACCGGGGCATCGACCGCATGCGCGCCTCCCTCTCACACGCCGCCGACACCGCCCTCTCCGACGTGGTCGACCGCATGGTGCGCGACGCGGGCCGGCTGACCGAGCGGGCCGACGACGTGGCCGTACTGCTGACCCGCCGGCTGCGACCGATCCCGGGCATGGGCTCCGTCCCGAACGCGGGACCCGCCGCGAACGCAGGATCCCTCCCGAACGCGGGGCCCGCCCCGAACACGGCATCCATCGCAAACGCGGGGCCCGCCACGGGCACGGAACCCGTCGCGAACGCGGGGCCCGCCACGACCACGGGCCCCCTCCCGCACGCCGGCCCCGCCGCCGGCACGGGACCCGTCGCCGATCTGCGCTGAGCGGCAAACGCGCGACCATGGAATGAGGAGGACAGGAGGGCTTGATGGGCACACCGCACACCGCCGGTGCCGACGACGCCGGCGACGCCTCGTCCGCCGTGCCCTGGGGCGCGGACCGGGCACTCCTCGACCATCTGCTCAACCGGGCCCCCATCGGCATGGCGGTGGTCGATCGTGACCTGCGCTGCGTGTGGATCAACGACCAGCTCGAGGAGCGGGGCGGCATCCCGCGTGACAAACGCCTGGGCCGGCGGCTCAGCGAAGTGTTGCCCGGGCTGCCGGCGGAGCACATCGAGGCGCGGATGCGCGAGGTCCTGGCGACCGGGGTGCCGCTGATCGACCACGAGTACCAGGGCCGCACCGCCGGCGATCCGGAGCACGTGCACGCCTACTCGACCTCGTTCTTCCGCCTGGAGGACGGCGAAGGTCGCGCGGCCGGGGTCTGCTACCTGGTCATCGACGTCACCGACCGATGGCGGGCCCGGCAACGGCTGGCCCTGCTGAGCGACATAGGCGCCCGGATCGGCACCACCCTGGACGTGGCGCGCACCGCCCAGGAGCTGGCCGACGTCGCCGTCCCCGACCTGGCCGACTTCGTCGCGGTGGACCTGCTCGAACCGGTGCTCCGCGGCGTCGAGCCCGAGCCCGGCCCGGTCCGCCGGGCCAACCCCGACCTGATCCGGGTCGGCCAGCGCTCGGTGCGCGAGGGCCGGCACGGGAGCCCGGACGACGACCTCGTCGAGTCGATCGCCCGGATCGGCGAACGTGCCCCCGTGGCCCGCAACTCTCCCGGCGCCCGCTGCCTGGTCGACGGCAAGGCCGTACTCGAACCGCTCCTGGACCCGGACCTGCTGCCGTGGCTCGCGGAGGACCGCGTCTCCACGGACCGCACCCGCCGGGTGGGCCTGCACTCGATGATGGTCGTACCGATCCGGGCCCGCGGCACGATCCTCGGCGTGACGCACTTCTTCCGCCGCGACACCCCCGACCCGTTCGAGAGCGACGACCTGATCCTGGCCGAGGAGTTCGTCTCCCGCGCCGCGGTGTGCATCGACAACGCGCGTCGCTTCACCCACGAACACGCCGCCGCGCTGGCCCTGCAGCGCAGCCTGCTCCCGCACGGTCTGCCGCGGCAGACCGCGGTCGAGGTGGCCAGCCGCTACCTGCCCGCAGACGACCGGGCCGGGGTCGGCGGCGACTGGTTCGACGTGATCCCGCTGTCCGGCGCGCGCGTCGCGCTCGTGGTCGGCGACGTGGCCGGGCACGGCATGCACGCGGCGGCGACCATGGGCCGGCTGCGCGCGTCCGTCCACACCCTGGCCGACCTGGACATGTCCCCCGACGAACTGCTCGCCCACCTGGACGACCTGGTCATCCGGTTCGTCGACGAGGAGGGCACCGGCGAGGGCGGCGTGGACACCACCGCGCTGGGCGCGAGCTGCCTGTACGCGGTCTACGACCCGGTGAGCCGGCTGTGCACGATGGCCCGTGCCGGGCATCCGCCGCCCGCGCTGGTCCACCCCGACGGCACGGTGGAGTTCCCGGACCTGCCCACCGGGCCGCCGCTCGGGCTGGGCGGACTGCCGTTCGAGGCGGCCGAACTGGAACTGCCCGAGGGCAGCCTGCTCGTGCTCTACACCGACGGCCTGGTCGAGGGGCGCGATCGTGACGTCGAGTCCGGGATGGACCGGCTGCGCGCCTCGCTGGCCGACCCCGACCGGCCGCTGGACGAGTTGTGTCGGTCGGTGCTCGGCATCCTGCCGCAGAACCCGCCGCAGGACGACGTGGCGCTGCTGATCGCGCGTACCCGCAAGCTGGACTCCTCGAAGGTGGTGTCCTGGGACCTCCCGGCCGACCCCGCCTTCGTCGCCGAGGCCCGCACCCTGGCGGGCCGGCAGCTCGCCGAATGGGGGCTGGACGAGATCGCCTTCACCACCGAACTGGTGGTCAGCGAACTGGTCACCAACGCCATCCGCTACGCCTCCGGGCCGATCCGGCTGCGGCTGATCCGCGACGCCACGCTGATCTGCGAGGTGTCCGACGCGACCAGCACCACGCCCCGGTTGCGGCACGCGCGGACCACCGACGAGGGCGGGCGCGGGTTGTTCCTGGTCGCCCAGTTCACCCAGCGCTGGGGCACCCGCTACACCACCGACGGCAAGACGATCTGGGCGGAACTGCTGTTGTCCGGGCCGGAGTGAGCGCGCGGCTGCGGGCGGTCGTTCTCGACCCTCGCCGCGCGGCCCGGATCGGGTGCCGGCGGCCGTCCCCGGCCCGGATCGGGTGCCGGCGGCCGTCCCCGGCCCGTGTCGGCGGCCCCTGATAGCGTTCCCGGATGCCAGGAACCACCCCCCGGGACGCCGACCACGGGTCGGGCCATCGTGGGCGCAACTCCACGGCCGACCGCGCCCTCGACATCCTGCTGCTGTTCCGCGACGACCGGCTCGCGCTGACCGCGTCGCAGGTCGCGGGGCATCTGGGGGTGGCCCGGTCCACCGCGTACCGCTATCTGCAGAGCCTGACCGCCAACGGGTTCCTGGAGGAGAACGACGGCGGTGTCGGCTTTCGGCTCGGGCCGCGGGTGCTCGACCTGGCCCGGCTGGCGCGCAAGGGGGTCGGGCTGTCCGAGCTGGCCCGCCCGGTGATGCGCGAACTGGCGCTGGCGGTCGGCCAGCCGGTGCTGCTGACCCGGCGCGCCGGCGATTCGGTGGTGTGTCTGGAGCGCGAGGAGGCGCTGCACACGTTGCGCCTGTCCTATGAGCGCGGCCAGGTGTTCCCGGTCAACGCCGGCGCCGCCGCACTGACCCTGCTGGCGTGGGCGCCCGACGCCGACATCGAACGGGTACTGGCCCGCCCGCTGCCGCGCTTCACCGACGCGACCATCACCCACCCGGACGAACTGCGGGTGCGCCTGGCCGGGATCCGGGCCCGGGGCTACGCGGTGGCCCGCGGCGAGTTCGACCCGGACCTGCTCGGCATCGGCGCGCCCGTACATCGCGAGGACGGCGCGATCGTCGCGGCGGTCAGCATCGCCGCGCTGTCCCACCGCATCCCCGACGAGCAGGTGCCGCACTATGTGACGGCGGTCCGCGCCTCGGCGGCGGAACTGTCCGCGCGAGTGAGCCGGATGGGGTTGTAGCGGGGGCGGGCCGCCTTTCGGTGTGCCGCGCCCGCTCAGTCGGGTGCGCAGTGGGTGGTCGGCACGGGTGCGCGCGGGTCGATCAGGTAGTGGTCGGTGAGTGCCGCCGCGCAGCGGTTCTTGTCGTAGCTCATGTGGCCCCAGCCGGCCGCGGTGACCAGGGTCGCGCCGCGGATCCGCCGCGCCGCGTGTACGGCCCAGGACAGCGGCGTCTGCGGGTCGTGCCGATTGTTGACCAGCAGGATCGGTGCGTTGCCGGCCACGCGGTAGGGGTGCGGCGGGTTGGTCACGGGAGTGGGTCGGCCCAGGCAGTACGTCATCGCGTTCCAGGCCTGGATGTTGCGGCGCATGTGCGGCGCGAGCGCCTTCGACCGCCGGTCCACGGCGGCGAGCGCGCCCGGGTCGGGGATGTCCAGGCTCCAGTCGGAGCAGAGCACGGCCTGCGAGGTGCGGTCGTCGAGGCCGGGGACGTACGGCGGGGGCGGCGCGGGCAGCGGCGGGGCGGCGTCCATGCCCGCGAGCAGGTCGGCGACCCGGTTCCGGGCGACGGTGAGCGTCTCGGCGGGATCGTGTTTCAGGTACGACATCAGGAACTGCACGCCCGACAGCAGGTTGTCCGGCCCGAGGCCGTGCGCCGGGTCACCGGGCACGTACAGGGTGCCGGCCTGCGCGCGGGCGTAGAGCCGTTCGAACAGGGCCTCGACGTCGCGGCCGTGCAGTGCGCAATCGGTGCTGCCCGCGCACCACTTCACGAATTCGGTGAAGGAGTCCTCGGCGTCGACGGCCTCGGATTCCAGGAATTCGGCGCCGTCGATCGAGTGGTCCATGTTGCTGTCGGCCACCAGGGCGCGGAAGCGGTGCGGGAAGAGTTCGGCGTACTGCTGTGCCATCAGCGTGCCGTAGGACACGCCCCAAAAGCTCAGCCGCGCGTCGCCGAGCGCGGCCCGCAGCGCGTCGATGTCGCGGACCACGGCGAGCGTGTCGAGGTGTTCGTACAGCGGGCCGGTGCCGACCCGGCAACCGTCCGCAAGCCGGCGGTTGTCGGCGGCGAACGCGGCGAATCCGGCCGGGGTGGTGGGGTCGGCGGTGGGCCGGGGGCCGGCCTGCGGGCAGTCGAGCGGGGCGCTGCGGCCCCATCCCCGCGGATCGAAGCCGACCCGGTCGAACCGGGCGTCGATCTCCGCCGAGAAGAAGTTCTTGTAGGTGCCGACCACGTCGTCCACGCCGAGCGAGCCGGGGCCGCCGTAGTTGAGCACGAGGGAGCCGATGCGGCGGGTGGGGTCGGTCGCCTTGCGTCGGGCCACGGCCATCTCGAAGGTCGCGCCGCGCGGTTTGGTCCAGTCGACGGGCAGGGTGAGCGTGCCGCAGTCGGCGGTGGGGTCCTGGGCGCACGGTTGCCAGGCGATCGGGCCGGGGGTGCCGGCGGTGGCGAGGTCGGCCTGTGCGGGGCGGGCGGGGTCGGCGGGGCGGGCGGAGGGCGCGGCGGCGGCGAGCACGGCGACGCTCGCGCCGACGAGGACCGTCGCGAGCGCCGTCGAGCCGCGTGCACGCCCGCGCGGTGGGTACCGAAATCGTGGCCTGCGTGGCGAGTTCGCCCTCATGCGGACGCTCGCGAGGATCGTGGTCGCATGCCGCGAGACTAGGGGGATCGTTCGGCTTGTACGTCCTGCGTGGGCACTAGGCCGCAGGTGTCGGCGGTGGTTGCGGGTCCGCCCCGGGGTGGAGCCGGTGTCTCCTACCCGGCGGTGGAGGCGGGGCGGGTTCGGGCGTCGATCAGGGCCAGCGCGTCGGCGACCGAGCCGGCCGGGTCGGGGAGCGGGTACAGGACGCCGCGCACGGTGCGGGTGTCGTCGAGGAGCAGGGTGAGCCGCTTGAGGCGGTCGACGCCCGCGGCCCGGAAGGTGGGCAGGCGTAGTGCGGCGGCCAGTTCGAGGTCGGCGTCGGACAGGAGCGGGAACGGGATGTTCGCGTGCGCGGCGAACGCGGCCAATTGGTCGGGGCGTTGGGTGCTGACGCCGAGCACGGTGGCGCCGCGGGCGGCGAATTCGGTGAGGCGGTCGCGGTAGGTGGCGGATTCCAGGGTGCAGCCGGGGGCGCCGGGGATTTGGTCCCAGCCGGGGGGATGCCCCTGGACGCCGGGGGCGTAGGCGCCGGGGAAGCAGTACAAGACCGTCCACGGGGTGTCGGCGATCGGGTCGACGCGCTCGGCGGGAGTGGTGGCGGTGGCCTCGGACGCGGCGGCGGGGCGCAGGGTGAGCGCGGGCAGTTTGGTGCCGACCAGGGCGTGCGCCTGGCGGGCCTCGGCCGAGTCGGCCTCGCCGGTGGCGGTCAGCGTGCCGTCGCCGAGGACGAACCGCGTGCCCCAGTTCTGCAGGGCGACCAGGACCGGGAGCAGGCCGCGCCCGGCGTCGGTGAGGTGGTACTCGTAGCGCGGCGGGTGCGGGTGATAGAGCCGCTTCTCCAACACGCCGTGCTCGACCAGGGCCTTGAGCCGCTGGGCCAGCACCTTGCGGCTGATCCCGACCTGTTCGTGGAGCGCGCCGAACTGGTGTACGCCCGCCGCCACATCGCGCACGAGCAGCAGGGTCCACCAGTCGCCGACGACGCCGAGCGCCTGGGTGATGGCGCAGTCGGCGTCCGCCAGATCGGTATATCGCATGTCACCTCGTCTTGCCTGCGTCGATGCGCTCACTATAGTGAGTTTCCATTGGTTACTCACTTGGTGGCTGCGGGGCAGGGGGTGCGGATGTCGGGCGAAGTGGATGCGACGGGGTTGGCGGGAGCAGGGGCGGGGCCGGCGCCGGGCGCGGTGGGGGCGACGGGGGGCCGGGCGGCGGGCTCGGTGGTTGCCGCGGGGGCGGGTGTGGACGCGGTGGCGGGTGCGGCGATCGGCGCGGGTGCGGCGATCGGTGCGGCTGCGGGCGGGTCGGGCGGCGGAGCGGGCGCGGTGAGCGGTGTGGCGCCGGGCGCATCGGGTCGCGGGAGCGGGCCGGTCGGTGGGGGTGGTGCGTTCTGGCGCTACTGGGCCGCGCTGACGATCAGTCATGCCGGGGACGCGGTCACCGCTGTCGCCCTGCCGCTGATCGCGCTTCGCGGCCTGCACGCGACGAGTCTCCAGGTCGGTTTGATCACCGCCGCGCAGTACACCGCCTGGATCCTGATCGGGCTGCCCGCCGGGGTGATCGTGCAGCGCCTCCCGCTGCGCGGGACCCAGGTCGCGATGGACGTGGTGCGCGCGGTCGCGATCGCCTCCGTCCCGATCGCCTGGGCGCTGGACGTACTGATCCTGTGGCAGTTGGTGCTGGTCGCGTTCGTGGTCGGCCTGGCGAGCGTGGTGTTCGATGTGGGCAACTCGACGCTGCTGCCGTCGATCGTGAGCAAAGAGGAATTGACGTCCCGCAACAGCCTCACTTCCGGCTCGGTCGCCGCCACCCAGCTCGGCGGCCCGTCGCTGGCCGGCGTACTGGTGCAACTGTGCGGCGCGGCGAGCGGTTTGCTGGTGGACGCGGTCAGCTACCTGCTCTCCGCGGTGCTGCTGCGCACGCTGCCCCGCCCGGCCCGGCAGGCGCCCTCGGACGGCGGCCCCTCGTTGCGGGCGCGGATGGCCGAGGGCCTGCGCTACGTGCGCCGGCATCCGGCGATCCGGCCGTGCGTCGCGGCGGTGACGGCCGTGAACTTCGTCTGCGGGGCGTTGATGGCGCTCGTCCCGGCCCTGCTCGTGCGCACGTTGCACGCGCCGACCGCGCTGGTGGGCGTACTGATCGCGACCGAGGGCGTCGGCAGCCTGATCGGCGCCGCGCTGACCACGCGCCTGGTCGCCCGCTTCGGCAGCGCCCGGACGCTGATCGGGGCCGCGCTGCTGACGCCCGTCGCAGTCGGCTGCATACCGTTCGCCGGCCACGGGCTCGGGCTGCTCGCCTTCGCCGCGGCCAATGCCGCGTTCGGCGCCGCCGTCGTGATGATGAGCATCGTCACCCGCACCCACCGGCAGACCGTGACGCCGCCGGAGTTGCTGCCTCGGGTGATGGCCACCGTCCGCTTCGTGTCCTGGGGCGCGATCCCGTTCGGGGCGCTGACCGCCGGGCTGGCCGCCACGTGGCTGGGCAACCGGGGCGCGCTGGGCACGATGTTCGGTGTCGCGCTGCTGACTCCGGTGGTGTTGGGCGCGAGTCCGATCCGGCGGATGCGCGACCTGGTCTGAACCGGGCGGCAAAAATCCGGGTGACCGCGAGCGAGTTCGTGATCTACGGTGGGCGCATGGATGTCACGTTCAAGCGAATCGGTGCGCGACGCCACGCGTTCGGCACCCGACCGCGGAGCGCCCATCCGACGTCGAACCGGGAGCCGTGGAAGGGCCGTTGGCCCGATCGCTCCGGGTCGCCTCGCGGCTGAGCCGCGTTCTGCGCCGTAGCGCGTGGTCGTGTCGACGCATTGACGAGTTGTTGCGTTGTCGCGTCATCGCACGGCTGCACTTTCGCGCTGTTGCGCTGGTGTAGGTAGTTGCGTCGTCGTGTCGTTGCGTCGTTGTGTCGTGACCGGAAACGGTCCCGGCCGTAGGTGGTAGGTGGGTCGGCGACCGTCGACCCACCCGCCGACGCGCGGCCGTATCGCCGCCGCCCCGAGCCGACCCAAAGGCCGCCGCCGCGCGCCGAGTCCGATCCGTTCCGGCTCCGCCCGTCGCACGCCGATCCCCCACCGATCCGCCGATGCCGCGCCCTCGCGCCGCAGCGGTTCGGCGTACCGTCAGGCCGCCCTCCCTCGGCCTGCCCGGTGTCGTCGAACCCTGCGCGCGGTGCGCCCATGGGTCGATGGAGTGTGCCCGGTCGCAACTCGACCAGCCCCGGCGGCCGTTCGCCATCCATCCCCGGTGTGCCCACCGGTGCTTTCCGCTGCCCCGTACGTGGTGTGCGAACTCCCGTACGGAGTCGACGGATCGCCGTGTGCTGCCCGGATTCGGCACCACCCGTCCCACCCCTTCGTATAAGACATGAGAGAGGGCTTCAGGCCGTCATGACCAGAACCGCACGCCACCTCGACCTCGCCACCGTCCGCAACATCGGGATCATGGCCCACATCGACGCCGGCAAGACCACCACCACCGAGCGGATCCTGTTCTACACGGGCGTCTCGTACAAGATCGGCGAGGTGCACGACGGCGCGGCGACCACCGACTGGATGCCCCAGGAGCGCGATCGCGGCATCACCATCACCTCCGCCGCGATCTCCTGCGACTGGACGCTCGACGGCGTCGCACACCGGATCAACCTCATCGACACGCCGGGACACGTCGACTTCACCATCGAGGTCGAACGTTGCCTGCGCGTCCTCGACGGCGCGGTCACCGTGTTCGACGGCGTCGCGGGCGTCGAGCCGCAGTCCGAGACGGTGTGGCGCCAGGCCGACCGCTACCGCGTACCCCGAATCTGCTTCGTCAACAAACTCGACCGCACCGGTGCCGAGTTCCATCGCTGCGTCGAGATGATCGGCGAACGACTGGGCGCGGTGGCCATGGTCGTACAGGTGCCGATCGGCGCCGAGGCGGACTTTCGCGGGGTGGTCGACCTGGTCCGGATGCGCGCCCTGGTCTGGTCCGCGGACACCGGACTCGGCGAGGCGTACGACGACGTCGACATCCCGACCGCGTACCTCGCGGACGCCCGCCGATGGCGCGAACGGCTCCTCGAGACGGTCGCCGAGCACGACGACGCGATAATGGAGGCGTACCTGGCGGGCATCGAACCCAGCGAGGCACAACTGCACGCCGCGATCCGGCGGATCACCATCGCCTCCGGTCGCGGCGACGGTCCCACCGTCACGCCCGTCCTGTGCGGAACCGCCTTCCGGAACAAGGGGGTTCAACCGCTGCTCGACGCCGTGGCGCGCTACCTGCCGTCGCCCCTGGACGTGGGGGCGATCCAGGGCCACGCGGTCGGCGCGCCGGAGACGGCCGTCGTACGCGCGCCGTCGCCCGAACAGCCCCTCGCGGCACTGGCGTTCAAGATCGCGAGTGATCCGCATCTGGGCAGGCTGACGTTCCTGCGGCTGTACTCCGGCAGCCTGACCGCCGGCGACCAGGTACAGAACTCGATCAAGGGCCGCACCGAACGTGTGGGCAAGATCTACCGCATGCACGCCGACAAACGAGAGGAGATCGCCGCCGTGGGCGCGGGCGACATCGTCGCGGTGATGGGGCTGCGCCGGACCACCACCGGCGAAACCCTGTGCGATCCGGCACACCCGGTGGTGCTGGAGTCGATGGACTTCCCGGTCCCGGTGATCGAGGTGGCCATCGAACCCGCGTCCCGGGCCGACCAGGAGCGGCTGGGCGTCGCGATCCAACGACTGGCCGAGGAGGACCCGTCCTTCCGGGTCAAGACCGACCGGGAGAGCGGGCAGACCATCGTCTCCGGCATGGGCGAACTGCACCTGGAGGTGCTGGTCGACCGTATGCGGCTGGAGTTCGACGTGGCCGCCTCGGTGGGCCGGCCGCGAGTCGCCTACCGCGAAACGGTGAGCGCGCCGGTGTCCGGACACGACTACACGTACCGCAAACAAAACGGCGGCAAGGGCCAGTTCGCCAAGGTCCGCATCGCCATCGAACCACTGGAGGGAGACGGCTACGAGTTCGTCGACAAGGTCGTCGGCGGCCGCGTCCCGAAGGAGTTCATCCCCTCGGTGGACGCGGGCTGCCGAGCGGCGATGGAACTCGGGGTCCTCGCGGGCTACCCGCTCACCGGCCTGCGGGTAACCCTGCTCGACGGCGCGTTCCACGAAATCGACTCATCCGAAACGGCCTTCCGCATCGCGGGCTCACTGGCCTTCAAGGAGGCCGCCCGCCTGGCCCGCCCAACCCTGCTCGAACCGGTGATGGCGGTGGAGGTGACCACACCCGAGGACCACTTGGGCGACGTCATCGGCAACCTCAACGCCAGACGCGGCCAGGTCGAGGCCCTGACCGACCGCTCCGGCGCAAAGGTGATCACCGCACTGGTCCCACTCGCCGAAATGTTCGGCTACGTAGGCGACCTACGCAGCCGAACCTCCGGCCGAGCAAGCTACACAATGGAGTTCCACTCCTACACAAGGGTCCCACCCCACCTGACCCCCGAAATCCCCATGGGAACAACCGCGGCATAACCCACAGCCCAAAGCCGCCAACCGAAGGCCGATAACGAAGGAGGAAGGCCCCCGCCCCCGCCCCCACCCCCGCCCGCCACCGGGACCCCGCCCCGGGTGGCGGGCGGGGCACTGGCCGGGGGTGGGACACCGCCGGCACGGGGGACGCTCCCGGGGGGATTGGGATGCGTCCGGCGTGCGCTGTGTTCGTCGTCGCGGGCGGCTGGTGCGGGGCCGGTCCGAGTCGACGATGGACCGCCGCCGGCGCGCGTGGTTCAGAGACCTGAGGCGCCCGACGAGCCGAGCGCGTTGCTCGGCGAAAACCGGCCGGCAGCAGGGGCGGGGAGGGCGCTCGGGTCGAGTCCTCGGACCGACCTTCCCGAGTGGGGCGGGTGTTTCCGGCGAGCGGTGGCATGTGGGTGACGAAGGTTCACGAACCCGGATTGCGTGCGGCACCGGCGCCTCACTTCGAAGGAAAACCGCAGGTCAGCGCAAGCGGGGGCCGTTTCGAGTGCCTCGGGATCGGGTTTCGGCTCCCACTGGGCACTTTCGGCCTCCTCGACAGCCTCTGTGAGATCGCAGTACCTGAAGCCGACTACGGCTGTGCGGTTCCGGTCTCCACACCGGCATCGAGAAGGCCGGAGCACACGAAACCGGCACCCGCCACCCGACTTTCCACCCCGACCCCACAAAACCGCAGGTCACCGAAGCTCAAAGCCCACAACCACCCACCGAGATCCGGTCCCGAACCCCAACCGCCCCCCAAACACTCTCGAAACACCCCAACCCAGGCCCCCAGCAGACTCAACCTGATCCCTCACCCACTCCGCCGCTGCCGGCCGGTTTTCGGTAAGCAATGCACCCGCCTAGCCGAAATCCCGAGTCTTGGAGCCCCGCACGCCGGCGGCGCCGGCCCACCCCGCGACCCCGGCCGACCCCGAATCACCCAGCCGCGCACACCCACCCACTCCCCGCCGCCCCCGTCGTTCAGCCCCCGGTCGGTGGGTCGCTGCGGTAGGCGAAGCCTGTGCGGTAGGACCAGACGACGGCTTGGGTGCGGTCGCGGACATCCAGTTTGGCCAGGATGTGCTTGACGTGGGTTTTCACCGTTTCCACCGATAGGTGCAGTGTGTGGGCGATTTCGGTGTTGGACTGGCCGCGGGCCATCGCGCGCAGTACGTCGGCCTCGCGGTCGGTGAGGCGGCGCGCGCGCATGTGGTCGGGGCCGATTCGCGCGGCGTGCGAGGCGAAGAGGCGGCGGGCGACCGCCGGTGAGACCACCGCATCGCCGGCCGCGACCGCGTGGATGCCGGCGATCAGCTCCTCCGGCGTGGCCCGCTTGAGCAGGAAGCCGTCGGCGCCCGCCGCGATCGCGTCGTCGACCACCTCGTCCAGGTCGAACGTGGTGAGCACAAGGACGCGCGGCCGATCCGGCACGGCCATCAGGTCCCGGGTGGCGGAGACGCCGTCGCGAACGGGCATCCGGATGTCCATCACCACCACGTCGGGCCGATGTTCCAGCGCGGCCCGCACCGCCTCGGCGCCGTCGGCTGCCTCCCCCACCACGGTGATCCCGGGCTCTGCCCGCAGCAGCGCCTTCAATCCGCTCCGGACCAGCGCGTCGTCGTCGGCCAGCAGCACCCGGATCACGAACGCACCTGCGCCGGCAGCGTCGCCCGTACCCGAAAGCCCGTCGGCACCGGGCCGGCCTCCACCTCGCCGCCGACCGACCGGGCCCGCTCGCGCATGTTGACCAGCCCGCGCCCGGGCCGGCCCACCCGCAACTGGCTGCCCTCGTTGACCACTTCGAGCACCACGGTGTCGTCGACCTGGGCCAGTTCGACGTCGATCCGGCCGCTGTCGGTGTGCCGCAGGGCGTTGGTCAGCGCCTCCTGGACGATCCGGTGCAGCGCCTGCGCGACCGTGGCGCCCACCTGTATCTCCTCCGTGGTCAGCCGCAGTTCGCGGCCCGCGGCCCGGACCCGATCGACCAGCGCGGACAGGTCGGTGGTCGGCCGGTCGGCGTGCATCACTCGGACCAGCCGATCCAGCTCCCCCAGCGCGTCGCGCCCGACGCTCTCGATGTTGCCCAGCGCCTCCCGGGCGAAGGTCGGGTCGTCGGCGAACACCCGGCGCCCGACCCCGGCCTGCATCACCATCACGTTGACCGCGTGCCCGATCGAGTCGTGCAGTTCGCGGGCCAGCTCGGTGCGTTCCTCGGCCCGGACCCGGGCGTGCTCGGCGACCGCCGCGGCTCGCCGGCTGCGCGCGGCGTCGCCCGCGACCATCGCAACCAGGAAGCACACCGTCACGTTGAACACGTCGGTGGGCCCGATCGGCGCCCGGTCGACCACGAAGTAGCCGCCCACCGCGGCGAGCATCACGGCCACGCCCGTCATCCGGGCGGTGGTCCCGCGCAGCGAGAACAAGGTGAACAGCGAGATCCACACCGGCCACTGGGTGACCGTGGTGGAATAGCCGGCCGCCGCGTTGACCACCACGAGCAACGACGTGGCGACCACCACGCCCACCGGCGCGACCCGGCGCGGGAACAGACACAGCGTGGACCCGACCGCGAGGCTCAGACCGACCGCGTCCAGCCCCCGGTAGGGCGGGTCGGCGGGGGCGAGCACGGTCACCGCGACCGCGCCCGCCACGAACGCCGGCGTGAGCCAAACGTCGGAAGTGCGCATGCCCCATCCTGCACCGGCCCGCCCCACCCCGGTCCACCCCCGCGCGGCGGAGAACGATCTCCCTCGCACGAGGGAGGGGATTCCCCGCTCCGGGGGGCGAGCGCGAACCCCTCCGCTTCCTAGCGTGGTGACATGCCGCGAAAGGACGCCATGACCACGACCACCCCGACCACCACCGCGCACCGACCCGACCCCACCCGACGTCGCACCGTGGGCGTCTGGTGGCTCGCGCTGAGCGCTCTGGCGATCGCCGTGTTCGCCCCGCTCCCCTACCTGACCGAGTCCCTGGTCGCCCTCGCCCGCGACGACGCCGACATAGCGGGCAACTACGCGTACCGGCCGAAGTGGCAGCAGGCCTTCTTCTACACGCACATCGTGGCCGCCGGCCTCGCCCTGCTGCTGTCCCCCGCCCAGCTCGCGAGCCGAATACGGCTGCGCGCGCCCCGCCTGCACCGGGCCTGCGGCCGGCTGGTCCTGCTGTGCATCACCGTGGGCGGGGTCGCCGGCCTGGTGCTCGCGCCGATGAACCACGCGGGCGCGGTGGGCACCGCCGGCTTCGGCATGCTCGCGGTGTTGTGGGTGGGCTGTGCCGGCTTCGGGTTGCGGGCGATCCGGCGCGGCGACCCGGCCCGGCATCGCCGCTGGATGCACCGGGCCTTCGCGTTCACCTACGCGGCGGTGACGCTGCGCCTGTGGCTGATCCTGCTGGTGCCGCTGACGGGCGACTTCGACCGTGCGTACACGTTCGTTCCCTTTCTGTGCTGGGTGCCCAACCTGATCGTGGTCGAATGGCTCCTCCACTCCCGCGCGCCCCGAAAGATCATCCCGCCCGTCATGTGATCAAGGTCTGCGCGTCGCCCGCGCGCCACCTTTGCCTCATAGCGTCTGGCCGGTATTCGCCCCTCCCCCGAGCGCAAGGAACCCACATGGCGACCGAGGACCACTCGCTTCCGGCCGATCGGCCCCTACCGCAGCTGCCCGAGTGGGCCGACCCGGAGGTGGCCGAGGACCGACTCGACGCACAGGGGGTGTCGCGCCGAGGGCTGATCGGTCGAGCCGGGCTGTTCGGGGCCGGATTCCTGGGTGCCTCGGCACTCGGGATGACCGGCGCGGGCGTGGCGGCGGCGGCCGAGTCCGACGACGCGATCCAGGCGAGTTCGCGCCCGGGCCAGGACGGCCCGCCGAGCAAGTACGTCTACCTCGTGGGCGACCACCACGTGCACACCGTCTACAGCCACGACGCCAAGTACGGCTTCGCCCAGTCGGCGGCGCAGGGGCGGCAGTTCGGCCTGGACTGGATCGTCTACACCGAGCACGCCAACTTCGGCCACGCCAACGCCGGCGGCGCGGAGCGCGAGCACGCGGAGATCCTCAAGGCCCGTCAGGAAAACCCGCGGGTGCTGATCTTCCAGGGCCTGGAGTGGTACGTCCCCGCCGCCGAGCACGCCACCATCATGGTCGCGCCGGGCCGCAACGAGGTGGAGCTGCTGCGGCAGTTCGAGCTGACCTTCGACGCCAAGCTGAACAAGTTCGACGTGGGCGCGGTGGGCGACCCCAAGACCCCCGCCAACGAGGCCAAGGCGGTGGAGGCGATCCGCTGGCTCGGACAGCGCCGCCGCGAGGGCTTCGTCGAGGACGTCCTGGTGCTGGCCAACCACCCCAGCCGGCTCGGCATCGTCTCCCCGCACGAGCTGCGCGCCTGGCACGACGCCGACCCGTCGATCTTCCTCGGCTTCGAGGGCGCGCCCGGCTCGCAGGCCAACGCCGACCCGGCGTGGGTGAAGTATCGCGAGGGCCAGACGGGTCCTGGCACCTTCCAGCGCGGCGAATACCAGAACGCGCCGTCGCCGCAGAGCTGGCCTCGCTACCCGATCGAGAGCTACCGCACGTTCGGTGGCTTCGACTGGATGACCGCGACGGTCGGCGGCATGTGGGACGCGCTGCTGTCCGAGGGCCGGCTGTGGTCGGTCACCTCGAACTCGGACAACCACCGCACCATGTTCGACACCTACGCCGACGGCGACTACCCGCCCGGCAAGGGCTTCGACGACCTCGGCTCCAAGCCGCTGCCCAAGGACACCGGTGTCCCGCAGCCCGGCAGCGACTTCTGGCCGGGGCAGTTCAGCCGCACCCACGTGGGCGTGGAGCGGTTCGGCTACCGCGACGTGATGAACGGCCTGCGCGCCGGGCGCGTGTGGGTCGACCACGGCCAGCTGCTCGACGGCCTCGACGTGTGGATGGTCGCGGACAACGGCCACAGCGAACCGGTCACCCTGGGCGGCCGGTTGCCGCTGGCGGCCAACCGGGGCGCCACGCTCTACATCCGGGTCACCACCGCGAGCCGGCCCAACTACCACGGCGTGGTGCCGACCCTGGCGCACGTCGACGTGATCACCGGCACGGTCACCGGCAAGTCCCGCGACGCCGACTCCTGGCAGGCCCCCGACGCCCGGGTGACCAAGCGCATCGACGTGGCCGGCCGTACCGGCACCTACACCCTGAAGGTACAACTGCCGCGCCGGAACAAGCCGTACTACGTCCGACTCCGGGGCAGCGACGGCAACCGGCACGGCGTCGGCCCGTTCGGCGCGGGCGTCGACCCGGCGGGCCCGATCCAGCACCCGAACAACGACGGCGACCCGTGGCGCGACATCTGGTTCTACAGCAACCCGATCTTCGTCGACGTCAAGAGCTCGCACTGGGGGGACTGACCCGGGGTCGGCGGGGTCGACGTCCCTTGCCCGGACGTCGAC